>NZ_JBYCLG010000130.1:0-3668 GCF_057473785.1 Mycobacterium sp. TH-M103 | reverse complement strand
CCACAACGCCTCCGGCCCGTCCACCCCACCCGGCAGCCGGCAACCCATACCCACCACCGCGATCGGCTCATCACCACCCACCACCGCAGCCTCGGGCGCCGCGGCGCCGCGGTTCTGGGCTTCCGGGTTGGTCAGGTACTCGACGAGGTCGTTGATCGTCGGGTACTGCCACATCTCCACCGGGGATATCGCGCGACCGGCCAGTTCGGCGAGTTCGCCCGACAGCACCACCGCGTCCCGCGAACCGACCCCCAGGTCGGCGAACGACGCGTCGAGTTCGATGTCGTCGGGACTGCAGCCGATGTTGGTGACGAGATAGTCGACCAGCCAGTGCCGCAGTTCGTCGGCAGAATGAGTATTTGTCATCACGCGGACTCCACACTGTCGAACAGCGCATCAAGCACGCCGTCGGCCGGTGCGGCCGTCTCCTCCGTTCTTTCCGTCGAATCAGGTTGCGGTGCGATCTTTTTGGCGAGGAAAGCAGAGAGCGACGCGATCGTCGGATGGTTCCACAGCATGGTCGCCGAAAGTTCCATACCCGCCACCCGCTCGATCTCGCGCCGGATCGACATCGCCATCACCGAGTTGAGCCCCAGTTCCGCGAACGGCCGGTCCGGTTCGAGTTCGGCCTCCGGGAGCCGAAGCTCGTGGGCCATGACCGCGCGCAGTGCGGTCTCGAGTTCTCGCAGCAGGTCGTCGCCGCTCAGCTGCGACCATGCCGCGGCCGGCGCGGGCAGGGAGTCACCGTCGGTATCGGCCGACGTCATCGGCGCGATCACCGCCTGCGCGATGTCGCGGCCCGCGACGTATTCCCACGCGGCGAAGGCCTCGGCAGGACGCAGCGATCGTGAGCCCAACCGTTCGAGCTCGCCGACGGTGATCGCCGCATCGGCGGCGAAGCCGAGACCCTCCCAGGCCACCCAGTCCAGGCTGACGGTGTGGCATCCCTGCCGACTCCGGCTGCGCGCCAGGCAATCCAGGTAGGCGTTGGCCGCAGCGTACGCGCCCTGCCCCGGGACGCCGAAAACCGTTCCCGCCGAGGCGGTCAGGAAGAAGAAGTCGAGCCGTCCCGGCGGGAAGGCCCGATGCAGCGCCTGCGCGCCGGCGATCTTGGGCCACATGACGCGCCGCAGCGTGTCCTGCGCCGTCTCGGTCAGCAGCCTGTTCTCGGTGATGCCCGCGGCGTGGATGATGCCTCGGATCGGGGGCGCCCCGTCCCGGTCACGCCTGTCCAGCAACTCCCGGACCGCCGCCGGGGAGCCAACGTCGAGCGCGACGGCCTCGACGGAGACGCCGCGGCGCTCCAGGGCCAGGATCGCGGTGATCCTGTGTTGCACGGCGGGGTCGTCGATGCCGTCCCAGTCACGCCTGGGTGGCAGTGGGGTGCGGCCCGCCAGCACCAGGCGGCGCGCGCCGCGGTCCGCGAGCCAATCGGCCATCAGCAGGCCGAGCGCACCCATGCCGCCGGTGATCAGGTAGGCCGCGCCGGGCTGACAACGCAGCGGTTCGCGCACCGGCCCACCCACGATGGGAGTCATTGTGGAACAGAGGAATTCGCCATCCCGCAGCGCCAGAATCCGCTTGGCCGGATGGGGCAGCACCTCCGGCAGCCGTGCCGCGCAGTCGGCGAGGTCGGCGCCGGCCGCGATGTCGACCAGCCCACCCCACAGTTCGGGATGCTCGGCCCCGACGACCCCGGCCATCCCCCACAGGCCGCTGTGGCGCAGCGCCTCGCCGGAGTCGGCCTCGCGGACGCCGCGGGTGAGGATCCACAGCGTCACCGGTTCGTGGTCGCCGCGGCCGGCCAGCTCTCCGACGAGCTCGGCCACCTGAGAGGTGAGTCGCGTCGCGCCGTCGACGTCGGCATCGTCGGCCGCCGGGCCGGCCAGGTAGACGACGTAGCGGGCCTCGGTGACCCGGGCCGGGGCGTACCCGGCGTCGGCGAGCCGGTCGGCCAGCCCCGCGGTGTCGGCACCGTCACCGCCGACGATGGCGAGCGGCCCGGGCGCGAAGCGCACCTGGTCCCCGCCGGCGCGCCAGGGGTGCCAATCGATCGCATGGCACATCGAGGCGGGGTCGCTGTCGTGGGCGGCGGCCGCGGGACCGGACTCCACATCGGTGTACCGCAACGCGCGGACGTCCGCGCAGACTTTGCCGTCGGGTGTCCTGACGACGAGGTCGACGACGACGTCGCCGGCGTCACCGGGCAGCCGGCGCAGCTCGGCCACGGCCCGCCGGTCCCCGGGAGTGGTTGCCAGCCAGGCGCTGCCGACCCCGGAGGGCACCAGGAGCCGCGGGTTGTCGCGATCCACCAGGCGCGCGGCGTGCACGGCGGCGTCCAGCAGCGCCACCACCGACGGTTCGGCCGGCCCGGCCAGGACGAGGTCGGCGACGGCGCCGTCGCGGGTGGGCCGCAACGCGTCGATCGACCAGGGAAACGGCTGCCCCTCGACGCCCCACTCCTCGAAGAGGTCGGTGATCGAGCGTGTTTCGGCCTCGCCGGTGGGGGCGGGGGCGCCGTGGTAGCCGTCCGGCGCGGACGGCGCCAGCCGCCCGCTGACGTGCCGGACCCAGGGCGCGTCGGTCCCCGCACGCGACGACACGGTGACCGACCCGTCGGCGGCGAGCACCTGGATCGCCCGCGGCCGGTCCACGACGATGGGATGCTCGAACCGGACGTCGGACACCGCCGCTGCGCCCGCCTCGCGGGCCGCGGCCGAAAGCGTCTGCAGCAGAACCGACAACGGGACCACGTCCACCCCGTGCAGGCGGTGACAGCCCGGGTACGGCTTGACCTCCGGGGCCAGGTTCGCCTGCCACAGGGAGGCCGCGGTCGCGGCGACGTCGGTGCGCGCCCCGAGCAGGGTGCCGGGCGCCGGCGCGGATGCGCCGGCGCCCGGGCGTTGCGTCGGGGTCACCCAGTGACGGGTGTGGTGCCAGGGTGTGGTCGGCAGCACCGGGGCCGGCCCGCCCGGATGGTCGGTGCGCGGCGGTGCGACGGTGTGGGCGGCGTTGAGGTTGGTGTGGAAGGTCAGCGTGTCGTGGGTGTCGCGGGCCAGGGTCCCGAGGCTGTGGTGATGGACGTCGGCCAGCGTGTCGCTGATCGCGTAGGTCAGCACCGGGTGCGGGCTGACTTCGACGAAGGTGCCGTGCTCGGCTCCCGCCTCGGCCACCGCCTGGGTGAACCGGACCGGGTTGCGCAGGTTGGCCGCCCAGTGGTCGGCGTCGAACGTCGGCGTCTCGCCCGTCGTGGTGATGATCGGGATGGCGGGCCGGCGCGGTGCCAGATCGTCTAGTGCCGAACGCAATTCGGGCAGCACCGGGTCGATGATCGGGTGGTGTGACGCCACGTCCACCTCGATGCGGCGTGCCAAAAGGTTCCGCGCGGCGACCGCGGCGATCACCGCGTCGACCTGTTCGGGCGGGCCGGCGATCACGGTCTGGCGGGGCGAGGCGTACACCGCCGGCGTGAGGTCGGGGTGCTCGGCGATCACTTCGGCGGCGCCGTCGGGGTCCAGCTCGAGCAGCGCCATGGCACCCTGCCCGGACAGCCGGGCCATCAGCCGCGAGCGGGTGGTGATGACGCGGAGCCCGTCGCGGGGGCTCAGGGCGCCGGCGACGACCGCGGCGGTCACCTCCCCCATCGAATGGCCGATCACCGCATCGGG
>NZ_JBYCLG010000129.1:0-4838 GCF_057473785.1 Mycobacterium sp. TH-M103 | reverse complement strand
ACTATCCCGATGCCACGACGATTCTGCTGGAACAAAATTACCGCTCGACGCAGAACATTCTGTCGGCGGCCAACTCGGTGATCGCGCGCAACTCCGGACGGCGCGAGAAGCGGCTGTGGACCGACGCCGGCGCCGGGGAGCTGATCGTCGGCTACGTCGCCGACAACGAGCACGACGAGGCCAGGTTCGTGGCCGAGGAGATCGACGCCCTGGCCGACCGCGGCGAGATCACCTACAACGACGTGGCCGTCTTCTACCGCACCAACAACTCGTCGCGGTCGCTGGAAGAGGTGTTCATCCGCGTCGGAATTCCCTACAAAGTCGTTGGGGGAGTGCGGTTCTACGAGCGCAAGGAAATCCGCGACATCGTCGCCTACCTGCGGGTGCTGAACAACCCCGGCGATGCGGTCAGCATGCGGCGCATCCTCAACACCCCGCGGCGGGGGATCGGCGAGCGGGCCGAGGCCTGCGTGGCGGTGTACGCCGAGAACACCGGCGCGAGCTTCGCCGACGCGCTCGTGGCGGCCGCCGCGGGCAAGGTGCCGATGCTCAACAGCCGCGCGGAGAAGGCGATCGCCGGGTTCGTCGAGATGCTCGACGAGTTGCGGGGTCGCCTCGACGACGATCTCGGCGACCTGGTCGAGTCGGTGCTCGAGCGCACCGGATACCGCCGCGAGCTGGAGTCCTCGAGCGATCCGCAGGAGCTGGCCCGGCTGGACAACCTCAACGAACTCGTCAGCGTCGCCCACGAATTCAGCACCGATCAGGCCAACGCGGCAGCGCTGGCGGCTCCCGAGGACGAAGACGTGCCGGACACCGGTGTGCTGGCGTCGTTCCTGGAGAGGGTGTCGCTGGTGGCCGACACCGACGAGATTCCCGAACACGGCGCCGGTGTGGTCACCCTGATGACGTTGCACACCGCGAAGGGCCTGGAGTTCCCGGTCGTGTTCGTCACCGGCTGGGAGGACGGCATGTTCCCGCACATGCGCGCCCTCGACGACCCGAGCGAGCTCTCCGAGGAGCGGCGGCTGGCCTACGTCGGCATCACGCGGGCCCGGCAGCGGCTGTACGTGAGCAGGGCCGTCGTCCGGTCGTCGTGGGGCCAGCCGATGCTCAACCCCGAATCGCGCTTCCTGCGCGAGATTCCCCAGGAGCTGATCGACTGGCGGCGCAGCGCGCCCGCGCCGTCGTTCAGCGCACCGGTCAGCGGCGCCGGCCGGTTCGGTGCGCCGCGGGCGACGCCGACCCGCGCGGGGATGGCCAAACGTCCGCTGCTGGTGCTGCAGCCCGGGGACCGGGTCACGCACGACAAGTACGGGCTGGGCCGCGTCGAGGAGGTTTCCGGCGCCGGCGAATCCGCGATGTCGCTGATCGACTTCGGCAGCTCAGGCCGGGTCAAGCTGATGCACAACCACGCCCCGATCAGCAAGCTGTAGGCGGAACTGGCGGGCGGCTATTCCTCCAGCCAATCCTTGGTGCGCGGGTGCATCGCCAGCACGACGCTGGCGACCGGCAGCAACGGGAGGGTGTGCACGATCCACGCGACGCGGGCACCCGCGATGAACACGCCACCGTAGGTGAGCACCGCGACCACCGCGCCGGCCACGATGAGGTACCGCCCGAGGGGGCGGTGCTGCAGCAGCATGATGACGCCGGTGACGGTGGCCACGGCAAAGACCAGCGCGAGAAACGCGATCGCGAGGCAGAACAGCCGGTCGGTTCTCCACCAGCCGGCGATCAGGTCCGTGGCCACGACCGAGGTGGCCCACCCGCTGACGATGCTGACCGCGCAGGCGGCGACGGCCGTCCGGTCGCTCGGCGCCTCGCCCGGGAAACCCGCCCGATCCCCGGCTTGGGGTCCGGCCGGATACGACGGCGGTGGTTGGGGGGCGAACTGGCCGGTCGGCGATCGCGGCGCCTTGGGTATCGGGCCGGTGGGTGCACGCCGGATGATCCGCGACCCGGAGTCGAACGACGGCGCGTCGGACTCGGCTGGGCGCTGACGGGTGGGTTCGTTCGGTGAGCTCACCAGATCAACCGGTGTAGTTGCCCAGGTACAGACCCCGCCTGGCCAGCCAGGGCACCGGGTCGATGCGTTGGCTGCCGCCCTGCAGCACCTCGAAATGCAGATGCGGTCCGGTCGAATTGCCCCGGTTGCCCATGGTGGCGATCTGGTCGCCGGCCATCACCCGCTGACCGACGCTGACCAGCGTCGAGTTGATGTGACCGTAGAGCGTGACCGTCCCGTCGGCGTGGCGCAGCTTGACCAGCGCGCCGTAGCCGGCGGCCGGGCCGGCCTCCACGACGACTCCGTCGGAGACGGCGAGGATGGGCGTTCCGATCGAGTTGGCGATGTCGATTCCGGCGTGCAGCACTCCCCAGCGATACCCAAAGTTGGAGGTGAATATCCCTTTGGTCGGCATGACGTAGAGCGGCTGCTGCAGCCGCGCCTCGCGCTGGGCGCGATCGTTGGCGAAAGCGACGCCCTTGGCCAGTTCTTCGTTGTGGACCGCGACGTTTGCCGCGGGCTGCACGGCGATCACCTGAGCTCCCCGGATCGTGCCGGTGCCCGCCCCGCCGGTGAGCGGCGACGCGTGGGCGGTCAGCACGGCCGTGGTCCTGGGTGCGTCGGTGTGGCTGGTCGCGGTATGCGCCGCGGCGGCCGCCGCTCCGGCTGCCATCGCCGAGATGAGCAGCCGGCCCCTGGCCGCGCTGGTCGGCTCTTTGCGATGCTGGCCTCCGCGCCGCACCGCGCTGATCACCTGGGTGGCCTCGGGGTCATCGGAGTGCAGAAGATGCCTGATCTCGATGCCCGGCTCGATGGCCACCCGGACGTCGAGCGGATGGGGGGCGGCCAGTCGCAGCGGGATCAGATCGTCGCTCGCGTCGAGGTCATCGAGCTCGGGCGCCAGCAGGACACGCGCTCCGTTGTCGAAGGCGGTGTCGTTGCTGAAATCCAGCTCGGCGAGATCGCCGAAGTCGTCGGCGAAATCCGCAACCTCGAAGTCGAAGCCGTCGAGGGGCAGGATTTCGGTCACTTCGTTGCGGTGCGGCTTTACCCTGCGGTGCGTGATACCCGGCCCTGTGGCGGCGGGCGAACGACTCAAACGGTGCTGGGACAAACTGGAATGTCCTCGTATCGTGACCATAACGTTATCTGGACCCTAGGACGTTATCCGCTGACCGAAGCAACTGGCAACCTCACGACACGGTTCGACCGATTTTGTGATCTGGCTCACCCCGGGCCCATGCGCCGAAAGGGCCGTGACCTGCGCCACATCGGTGGACGCGGCGTCGGGATCCTTTTTGCGTGTGGATACAGTGCCACCGTGCGCGTTGCCGATCCGGGCACCGCCGACGGACAGGCCTAGCAGCAAGCCGAGCGAAGACAGTGAGTCCATGGACCTTTTCGAATACCAAGCCAAAGAATTGTTCGCCAAACACAACGTACCGAGCACGCCGGGCCGGGTGACCGACACCGCCGAGGGTGCCAAGGCTATCGCGACCGAAATCGGTCACCCCGTGATGGTCAAGGCTCAGGTGAAGGTCGGCGGTCGCGGGAAGGCCGGCGGTGTGAAGTACGCCGCCACGCCCGACGACGCCTACGAGCACGCCAAGAACATCCTCGGCCTGGACATAAAGGGCCACCTCGTCAAGAAGCTTCTGGTCGCCGAGGCCAGCGACATCGCCGAGGAGTACTACATCTCCTTCCTGCTGGACCGGGCCAACCGGACGTATCTGGCGATGTGCTCGGTCGAGGGCGGCATGGAGATCGAAGAGGTCGCCGCCACCAAGCCCGAACGGCTGGCCAAGGTCCCGGTAGACGCCGTCAAGGGCGTCGACCTCGACTTCGCGCGCTCCATCGCAGAAAAGGGCCACCTGCCGGCTGAGGTGCTCGACGCGGCCGCGGTCACCATCTCCAAGCTGTGGGAGCTCTTCGTCGCCGAGGACGCCACACTGGTCGAGGTCAATCCGTTGGTGCGTACCCCGGACGACCGCATTCTGGCGCTGGACGGGAAGGTCACGCTCGACGCCAACGCCGACTTCCGTCACCCCGAGCACGCCGAGTTCGAGGACCGCGCGTCCACCGACCCGCTCGAGCTCAAGGCCAAGGAGCACGACCTCAACTACGTCAAGCTCGACGGCGAGGTCGGCATCATCGGCAACGGCGCCGGTCTGGTCATGTCGACGCTGGACGTGACCGCCTATGCCGGCGAGAAGCACGGCGGCGTCAAGCCTGCCAACTTCCTCGACATCGGCGGGGGCGCATCGGCCGAGGTGATGGCCGCCGGGCTGGACGTGATCCTGAACGACGTCCAGGTCAAGAGCGTGTTCGTGAACGTCTTCGGCGGCATCACCTCCTGCGACGCCGTGGCGACCGGGATCGTCAAGGCGCTGGAGATCCTCGGCGACGAGGCCAACAAGCCGCTGGTTGTTCGTCTCGACGGCAACAACGTCGACGAGGGCCGCCGCATCCTGGCCGAGGCCAACCATCCGCTGGTGATCCAGGCCGAGACCATGGACGCCGGTGCAGACAAAGCCGCCGAGCTGGCGAACAAGTAAGGGAGCCAATCATGTCGATCTTCCTGAACAAAGATTCCAAGGTCATCGTCCAGGGCATCACCGGTGGCGAGGGCACCAAGCACACCGCGCTCATGCTGAAGGCGGGAACCCAGGTGGTGGGCGGCGTCAACGCCCGCAAGACGGGAACCACCGTGTTGCACAAGGATTCCGGTGGCAAGGACGTCGAGTTGCCGGTGTTCGGCACCGTCGAGGAGGCGATGAAGAAGACCGGCGCCGACGTGTCCGTCGTCTTCGTGCCGCCGAAGTTCGCCAAG
>NZ_JBYCLG010000128.1:0-2904 GCF_057473785.1 Mycobacterium sp. TH-M103 | reverse complement strand
TGGCGCAGGCCGACGTCGACGCGCTGGCCGCCATCGTCGGCGCCGACCACTGCCGCACCGCGCACCGCGACCGGCTGCTGCACGCCGGCGGCAAGTCCACCCTCGACCTGTTGCGCCGCAAGGATTCCGGGGTTCAGGACGCCCCCGACGCCGTGCTGCTGCCCGGCGACGAGGACGCCGTCGCCGAGATCCTGCGCTACTGCTCCGAACAGCGCATCGCCGTCGTCCCCTTCGGCGGCGGCACCAGCGTCGTCGGCGGGCTCGATCCCGCCCGCGGCGGGTTCTCCGCCGTGGTGTCGCTGGACCTGCGCCGCTTCGACCGGCTGATCTCGATCGACGAGGTGTCCGGGCAGGCGGTGTTCGGGGCCGGCGTCACCGGGCCCGACGCCGAACGCCTGCTCGGCGAACACGGCTTCTCGCTGGGCCATTTCCCGCAGAGCTTCGAATACGCCACGATCGGTGGCTACGCGGCCACCCGGTCGTCCGGGCAGGACTCGGCCGGCTACGGCCGGTTCGACGACATGGTGCGCGGGCTGCGCGTCGTCACCCCCGCGGGCACCCTGGACCTGGGCCGCGCACCGGCCTCGGCCGCCGGCCCCGACCTGCGCCAGCTGCTGCTCGGATCGGAGGGCACCCTCGGCGTCATCACGCAGGTGCGGCTGCGCGTGCACCGCAAGCCCGAGGCAGTCCGCCACGAGGCATGGTCTTTCCCCGACTTCGCGGCCGGAACCGCGGCGCTGCGCGCGGTCACCCAAACCGCCACCGGCGCAACGGTCATCCGGCTTTCCGACGAGGTCGAGACCGGGGTCAACCTGGCCACCACCGAGTCGATCGGCGAGAACCAGATCACCGGCGGCTGCCTGGCGATCACCGCGTTCGAGGGCACCGCCGAACACGTCGAGAGCCGGCACGCCGAGACCAGCGCCCTGCTCAGGGCCCACGGCGGCACGTCGCTGGGCGAAGGGCCGGCGCAGGCGTGGGAGCGGGGGCGATTCGCCGCGCCCTACCTGCGCGACTCGCTGCTGGCCGCCGGCGCGCTGTGCGAGACCCTCGAGACCGCGACCGACTGGTCCAACATCCCCGCCCTCAAAACCGCCGTCACCCAGGCACTCACCGACGCCCTGGCCGCGTCGGGCACGCCGGCGCTGGTGATGTGCCACATCTCGCACGTCTACCCGACCGGCGCCTCGTTGTACTTCACCATCGTCGCCGGGCAGCGCGGTGACGCGATCGCGCAGTGGCGGGCCGCCAAGACAGCGGCGTCCGACGCGATCATGGCGACCGGCGGGACCATCACCCACCACCACGCCGTCGGGGCCGACCACCGGCCCTGGATGCGCGACGAGATCGGCGACCTGGGTGTGCGGGTGTTGCGCGCGGTCAAGGCGACACTGGACCCGGCCGGAATCCTCAACCCCGGCAAGCTGATCCCGTGACCACCGAACCGCACCGCCGCGAGATCGGCAAGGTGATCGCGCTGACCAATCCCGTCTCGGGCCACGGCGCGGCCATCCGCGCGGCGGAACTCGCGATCGCGCGGCTGCACCAGAAAGGCGTGGAGGTCGTCGAGATCATCGGCGACGACGCCCAGGACGCGCGCTATCTGGTCGGCGCCGCGCTGGAGAAGGGCGCCGACGCGGTGATGGCCACCGGGGGTGACGGCGTCATCTCCAACGCGCTGCAGGTGCTGGCCGGCACCGGCGTGCCGCTGGGCATCGTGCCGGCGGGGACCGGCAACGACCACGCCCGCGAATTCGGCATCCCCACCACTTCCGACGCGGCGGCCGACGTCGTCGCCGGCGGGTGGACGGAATCCATTGACCTGGGCCGGATCACGTGGGGCGACGGCCAGAGCAAGTGGTTCGGCACCGTGGCGGCCACCGGGTTCGACTCCCTGGTGACCGACCGGGCCAACCGGATGCGCTGGCCCCACGGGCGCGCGCGCTACTACCTGGCGATGCTCGCCGAGCTGTCGCAGCTGCGGCTCCTGCCGTTCCGCATGGTGCTCGACGGAACCCGGGAGATCGACACAGATCTCACGCTGGTGGCGTTCGGCAACACCCGCAGCTACGGCGGGGGGATGCTGGTCTGCCCGCACGCCGATCACTCCGACGGCCTGCTCGATCTGACCATGGTGCACGAGGCGTCGCGCACCAAGCTGGTCCGGCTGTTCCCCACCGTCATGAAGGGCACGCACGTCGACCTCGACGAGGTGAGCACGGCGCGCGCCAGGTCGATTCAGGTCCAATGCCCCGGCATCAACGTGTACGCCGACGGCGACTTCGCGTGCCCGCTGCCCGCGGAGATCTCCGCGGTTCCGGGCGCGCTGCGGGTGCTGCGTCCTAGCCCACACCCCGGCTGAGCCAGGTCACCTCGCCGGCGTCGCCGCCGTCGCGGTACGCCTCGAGCGCGTCGTCCCACGCCGTCCCCAGCACGGTGTCCAGCTCGGCGGCCAGCGCGTCGGCGCCGTGCGCCATCAATGACCGCAGCCGCATCTCCCCGACCATGATGTCGCCGTTGGCGCTCATCGCCCCGCTCCACAGGCCCAGCTGTGGGGTGTGGCTGAACCGCTGCCCGTCGACGCCGGGGCTGGGATCCTCGGTGACCTCGAACCGCAGCACCGACCAGGAGCGCAGCGCGTTGGCCAACCGGGCGCCGGTGCCGACCGGACCCACCCAGTTGGTCACCGCGCGCAGCTGTCCCGGCATGGCCGGCTGCGGCGTCCACGTCAGGTTGGCCTTGGCGCCCAACGTCGACGACAACGCCCACTCGACATGCGGGCATACCGCCGCGGGCGAGGCATGGACGTACACCACGCCAGCCGTCACGTCGGCGAATTGATTCGTCGCACGCATCTCTTGCTCCTTCGGTTCCACGAGGGACGTCTTCCCCAACGACCTGGCG
>NZ_JBYCLG010000127.1:0-13459 GCF_057473785.1 Mycobacterium sp. TH-M103 | reverse complement strand
TTCCACGACCGCCCAGAACTCATCAGAAATCACACCAATCCGCGTCACCGACCAATTTTCGCCGGTCAGGACACGAAAATTCGGGAGACACGCCCTAGGCGGGTCCAGGTGACCAGGTCGGCTGCGGTGAGGATGATTTCGAGCCAGGCAGCGTTGGCCCAGAAGCCGTGACATGGCAGGTTGCGCAGGCCGGTGGCTTTGAGTTCGCGGATGCGGTCTTCGACGCGGGCGTGCTGGCGGTGCCGCAGTTCCAGGCCGGCGACTTGACCGGGTATGACACCGGGTGGCGTGTCGGTGATGAACGCGGTGACCCGCATGCCGTCGGCGTCGGTGAACCGCAACTGCGCGCCCGGGTGCGGTCTTTCTTTTCGCAGGATCAGGCGGGTCCCAGCCGGCCAGGCAGACAGGTTGACCAAGGTGGTGGCCTCGGCGACCCACGCTCCGTCGCGGATGCCGCCGTCGGTGTCGATCGCCGGGTACCAGCCCTGACCGAGGTTGAGGGTGTCCACAGCGTCTTGCACCCGTAGATCGACGGGATACCCGAAGGGGAACCCGACTCCGGCGGCGCGGCAGGCGTCGGCGAACTTGTGGGTGGCTCCGGCGGTGTCGCAGCGCACCAGCACCGCCACCGTGCCGGGATCATCGGGGTCGGGCCGCCACCGCGGCGGCAGCGACGCCAGCGCCTGTTCCAGGACGATGACGTGGTCACTGGCGGTGTTGGAGCCGGCGTTGCCGGTGCGCAGCAGCCCGGCCAGGGCTTCCCCGCCGGCGATCTCGGGGCGGTCCAGGAACGCCAGCAGCGGGTGAAGACCGAACGTCTTCTTCCAGGTCGGTGTGGCGCCGGTTTTGTTGTCGGAGTGATCGATCACCAGGGTCGCGTCGATATCGATGTGCAGCCAGCCCTCACCAGCGGGGGCGGCTCCGGCTTCCCAGGCCGCCGCCCGCGCGTCGGCCCGTGCCGTCCGCACCCCCGGTAGGTGCGCGGCGTCGATGCGCTGATCTATCAGCCGCCACATGGTGGTCGTCGAGGCCTTCGCGCCGAACACATGCTCGCGATCGCCGCACAACTGAGCGACTCCGTCGATGCAATCGGCACCGTCGGCGACCGCGGCCGCCAGATCGCAGAACACCTGCCCGGGCGCGTAACCCACGGGCCCCGGTAGGTGTCGGCCAACGCCGCGGTGACCTGCGCCGACAGGCCCGTGCGGTCGGCGAGTTCACGGAGCAGGCCCATCCCGGCATGCGACACGACACCATGGCCATCGGCGGAAACTTTCACCCGCGATGCGGCCGCGATATTCTTCACCTGCGAGGTGCCTTCCAGCTGGAACGATCTGAACCTTAGACAAGTCCGATTATTCCTTGCAGGACAGGCACTTTCGCATATATATACCCCGTTTTGCACGGCATTTCACGAAAAATCCGGGTTAGTCCGGCGTGGCGAGCGCCCCGGGGCCGTACTTCTTGGCGATCAGCGCCCACGGGTCGGCGTAGGGGCCCCGACCCTCGAGGCGGCGCTGCATCAGCAGCGCGGCCAGCACGAGCGGCCGCAGCAGCGGGCTCAATGCCCGCGCGACGATGCACTGGCGGCCCTGGGCTTTCGCGATCCAGTCCAGGGTCTGGTGCCAGTCGTGCTCCTGGAAGTCGAGCAGCGCCTGCGTCTCGGTGGTGTCGTACCAGCCGGTGAAGCTCCACCCGCGGTCGTCGCCGGGATCACCGGGCAGGCTGGCCGCGGGGCCGAGCCGGCCGAGCCCGGCGGCGGCCATCATGTCGTCCTGCAGGTCGCGTTGCAGCTTCACATACGATTCGTCGCCGCCGATGAGCAGCACCTTGCCGGCGATGGTGGCCGCTCGGTCGACGCCGTTGGCGAACGCCAGCCCCACGTCGCGAGCGTCCACCATGTGGATCCGGTTGTCACCGGGCATCGAACGCATGAGCGCCAGGTAGTCGCCGTTGATGCTGCCCTGGGTGTCCGGTGACGCGACGCCGGCGAGCCGGAACAGCGCATACGGCACGCCGCTGGCGCGGATGGCGGCCTCGGCCAGCACCTTGTCCTGGCCGTACTGGTCGATGGGGTTCACTGGGGTGTTAGGGGTGATGCGTTCCGGGTGGCGATATGGGTTGCGCGACCCGTAGACCGCGGCGCTGGAGGCCATCAGGAACAGCGGCTTGCGGAGCAGTTCGGAAGCCGCCGCCAGGAGGTTCTCGGTGCCGCCGACGTTGACTTTTCTGGCCAGGGCGGGGTTGCGGTACGACGGCGGCGAGACGATCGCCGCAAGGTGGATAATCGCTGCGGGCCGATGGGTTGCGACGAGTTCGCGCACCGCGGCCGGATCCAGGAGATCGACGTAGGCCGGTATCAGCGTGCCGGCGCGGGCGGACAGCTCCCGTTGGGCGGCAACGGTTTTGTCGGTACGCAGATCCATCGCGACGACGGTGTGGCCGCGGTCGAGCAGGATTTCGGTGCATCGCTTGCCGATCTGCCCGAACGCGCCGGTGACGAGCACGGTGGTGGCGGCCACGGTCACCGCCCCGTCAGCCGGCCGGCGACCCTGGCGATCGCCCGGCGAATCCCGGGGGAGACGTAGACCGAGACGACCGGGGTGGTGATGTCCTCGCGGAGCCGGGTCAGCTTGGAGCTCTTGATGAGCCACTGTCCGTCGACGCGTTCGTAGGTCTCGTGGTAGTGGCCGTAGCCGACCAGCGACACCCCGGGCGCGAGCCGCACAACGTCTTGCAGCGCCCACACCCCGCGGGCCGTCGTCGCGGACGTGAGCTCGATCTCGGGCGCGTGCACCTGGTGTGCGGTGGCCTGCGCCGGGCGGCCGAGGGTTCTGCGCAGGAATGCCACGAAGTCGTCGGCGCCGACGATCACCTTGCCGCCCGCCTCGGCAGTGTCGCTGACGAAGTCATCGGTGAAGATCGTGCGCCACGCTGCCCAGTGCTTGGCGTCCAGGTGGCGGCAGTAGCGGGCCTTGAGCTGCTTGATGGCCTCGATCGCCAGCAGGGTGGCGGTGTCGTCGGCGGCCATCAGGGTGGGTGCGCCTTCTGTCATTGCGGCTCGATTCCGGTCGATCTGCGGGCTGGGCGTGACATTTTCTCCGTGAAGTGTAAACCTGTCTTGCTGGGCGGCGGAGTCGGTCGCGGAATTCCGGAGCAGGTCCGCGGCCCGGCTGGCCGAGCGCCTGCCGCGCCTCGACCCGGAGAAGGCCAGGCTCCGGTGCCTGGCCCGCACTGACTGGGACGTGCCCAAGCACGAGGGCCTGACGATGTTCTTGCTGCCGCTGCGGCATCCCGGTGTGACGATCAACCGCACCGAGCAGGTGCGGCGGTAACGACGTTCGTGACGCCGCGCAAATCCGCGTTTACGGAAAACGTCGAGCGGGCAGTCCCCGCAGATGGCGCGCAGTGCAGAGAATCTGAGCAAGGACCCCAGGCCCGACGAGGCGGAAGACAACGCGTTCTTTCCTTCCGCGTATTCGCTGAACGAGTACACGTCGCCCAAGACCGACTTCGCCGGTGTAGAGCACCCGGGCGGATACACCGGGGGCAAATGGAAAGTGCTCATGATCGCGACCGAGGAGCGCTACGTGCTGATGGAGAACGGTACGATGTTTTCCACCGGCAACCATCCCGTCGAGACACTGCTTCCGTTGCACCACTTGAGGGAAACCGGCTTCGACGTCGAGATAGCCACCATCTGCGGCTACCCGGCCAAGCTGGAGCTGTGGGCGATGCCGCGCGAAGACGAGGCGGTGCTGTCCACCTACGAGGCCCTCAAGCCGAAGCTCAAAGAACCCAAGAGGCTTTCGGACGTCGTCGAGCACGAGCTGGGCCCGGATTCGCCCTACCTTGCCGTCTTCATCCCGGGCGGCCACGGCGCGGTGGTGGGACTCCCCGACAGCAGTTCGGTGGGGCGCGCGCTGCACTGGGCCCTGGACAACGACAGGTTCATCATCACGCTGTGTCACGGCCCGGCCGCGTTGCTGGCCACCGCCCTGGACGGGGATGAATCACCGTTCAAGGGTTACTCGGTGTGCATCTTCCCCGACGCGCTCGATGAGGGGCCCAACATCGAAATCGGCTACCTGCCGGGTCATCTGCCCTGGCTCGTCGGTGATCGGCTGGGCAAGCAGGGGTTGACGATCCTCAACGACGACATGACCGGCAAGATCTACCAGGACCGCCGGCTGCTCACCGGCGACAGCCCGCTCGCGTCCGACGCGCTGGGCCGGCTTGCCGTCAACGCCTTGCTCGAGGCCGCCGAGCGTTGACGCCCGTGGTCCCCCCGGCCCCGGGTCGGCGCAGTCGCTCGGCAGTGCGGTAGCCGACAGCGGAGAAGACGGCGCTAGGTGCGCGACCAACCGCGCGACATCCGGGAGTTGGCCGAACCACCCGTCGATGAACCTCGCCGAGCGCATGTTCATGTCGCGCGGCAAGGTGGGACCGTTCCGCGTCGAGGGCACCGCCCATCGTGGCGGTCCGGGACGGGTCGGGGTGCGCACGTTGCTGCACGACGAGGGCAATGCCGACAAGGCCGTCACCTTGGCCGCGGCGATTTTCGGCGTGGTGAACGCCCGATCGATCGGTGCCGCAGGAGACGAAATGCGCCACCCCGCGTGGCAGGAGCCGGGCGGCGCCACGGCCGGGCTTGCCCACTTGCCAGATCCACGTATCGTGTACATTCTTAACTATTAAGTAACTGGTTATAACTGCGCCTCGGGAGGGTGCGTGTGGACCTGCGAGCACAGCTTGCACAATTGCCTGCCGAGGCGCGGGAGGCGTTGGCGCAGCGGATAAAAGCTCAGCTGCACGACGCCGATCCCGCTGCCCCGGAATACCATGTCGCCATCGCCGGAGGCGGCGTAGCCGCACTCACCCTGGCCTTGGAGCTGCGCGCTACCCGGCCGCAAACGCGGATCCTCATCGTGGGGGCGACCCCGCACCCGGTGCCCGAGATCACCCACACCGTTGGCGAGTCGACGGTCGAGATCTCCGCGCACTACCTGCGGGATCGCCTTGGATTGGCGGACCATCTGAACACCGCCCAAATTCGGAAGATGGGCCTGCGCATGTTCTTCTCGCACAACGGGAACACCGATATCGCGCAGCGCTTGGAACTCGGCAGCTCCGCGTTCGTACCCCAGGTGACTTACCAGATCGACCGCGGCCGGTTGGAGAACGAGCTTAAACGGCGTTGCCTGTCGGAGGGTGTGGAAATCGTCCCGGGGCGCGTTCGATCCGTGGAGATCGGTTCCGGGGAACGCCCACACGTTCTTACCGTTCAGGACGGCAATATCAGCACCAGCACCACGGCACGTTGGGTGGTCGACGCATCGGGAAGAAACCGGACGCTTGCCCGGCAACTGGGGCTGCGGCGGGGCAGCGAGCACAACTGCAATGCTGTGTGGCTGCGTGTCGCGGCGGAGGTCGACGTGAACCAGTGGAGCGACGACCCGAGTTGGCGGTCGCGCTTGACCGAGGGCGACCGCGCGCTGTCCACTAATCATTTGATGGGCGAGGGCTACTGGGTTTGGCTCATCCGGCTTGCATCCGGCGCCACCAGTGTCGGCATTGTCGCCGATCCTGCTTTCCACCCGTTGGAGCGCTTCAACACGCTCGCCAAAGCTCAAGCGTGGCTGGGCGAATATGAGCCGCAGTGCGCCGCGGCGCTGGCGCAGCACCAGAACTCGATCAAAGACTTCAGGGTGATGAGACACTACAGTCACGCCGTCGCCAAAGTGTATGACGGGCGCGACCGCTGGTGTCTCACCGGGGATGCTGGAATCTTCCTCGATCCCTTGTATTCCTCGGGACTAGACCTCATCGCAATCGGTAATGGCCTCATCACCGACATGCTCGTCCGTGAGCTCGATGGCGAAGACGTCGTCGCACGGGCCGGCATAAGCGACTTGCTGTTCCGGTCGCTCACCGAAATGTGGCTTGCTGTTTATCGCAATCAGTACGGGCTGATGGGCTCGCCAATCGTCATGTCGGCCAAGGTGATCTGGGACATTGCGTTCTATTGGGGCTTTCTGGGTCTGCTCTACAGTAACGGCCGGTTTGCCCGTGTCGCGGACGACCCCGGGGTGGTACCGCACCTTCAGGGGCTGATCGATCTCAGCAACCGCGTGCAGCAATTCTTCCGGGAATGGGCCGCGGTCGAGCCCAGACGTCCGTCGGCGACATTTGTCGATTTGTACTCACCAATGTCCTTCATGAGCACGTTCCACACCGCGATGATCGGGAGGGCCACCGATTACACCGCCCAGTTCCACGCGAACGTCCGGCTGCTTCGTCAGGTAGCAGGCCAGCTGGTAGAGACCGTGGTTGCGGAAAAATGCGAACGTTTTTCCGAGGATGATGTCATGCGGCAGGCGCAGGCATGGCAAAGCGACGCCTTTTTGCGGGAACTGCGCTCCGCCTACCGCCACGAGCAGCTGACCAACCCCATCAGCCCTGATTGGGTTCCCGGCTGCGTGCCTGCCCTCGAATTCAGTTGACCAGAAATACGATCCGCGGCGGTCAGGGTTCATGGGCCGGGCGGCGCCGGCAGAGACGCCCGGCTTTACTGCCGGGCCAACCAGGTTGCGCCGCCGTCCTTGAGTGTCGGGACGACGCGGATTGCGGCGGCAGCATGACGGGCTGGTCTGGTCGGCAAAGGCGCGTGACCCGTGAGGTCGCCGCGACAAAAATCCTCGCCGGATCACGCTGCGAACGCATTGCGGCGATTTGGCGCGGGCTCGCGACGGGTTGATAGGGGAAAGATGCACATGCTCGCGGGGCAGGCTGCTCGTGAATCCTTGGCGATCGTGGGTATCGGCTGCCACTTCCCGGGTGGTGCCCGCACCCCGGAAAGCTACTGGCAGTTGCTGTGCGGTGGGACCGATGCTACGTGCACAGTCCCCGAGACCCGATGGAATGCCGCCAAATACCACGACCCGAACCCGGCGAAGCTCGGCAAGATGGTTACCCGACGGGGCGGTTTCCTCAAAGAAATCGATCAATTCGACGCTCAGTTCTTCGGCATTTCCCCGCGGGAGGCGAACCATCTGGATCCACAGCAGCGCCTCCTGCTGCAGACCACCTGGGAGGCACTGGAAGACGGGGGTATTCCCGCGGAAGGTCTGGGCGGCACCGACGTAGGGGTGTTCATCGGCGGCTTCACCCTCGACTACCAGCTCCTGCAGAATCAGGGCCGCACCAGTCGCTACCGCTTCAAAACTCATTCCGCCACGGGGATGATGATGACGATGCTGGCGAACCGGATTTCGTTCGCATTCGACTTCCGTGGACCGAGCATGACGATCGACACGGCGTGCTCGAGTTCACTTGTCGCGGTGCATCTTGCGGCGTTGAGCTTGTGGAGCGGCGAATGCGATCTCGCACTCGCCGGTGGCGTCAATATCATGATCGGGCCCAACACGGCCATCGCGGAATCAAAGAGCGGGTTTCTCAGTCCTGACGGCCGCTGCAAGGCCTTTGACGATTCCGCCGATGGTTACGCGCGGGGAGAGGGTGCGGCCGTCGTCGTCGTCAAACGGCTCGAGCAGGCGCTACGCGACGGCGACGCAATCTACGCTCAGATCCTCGGCACGGCGGTGTCGCAGGACGGTCGCACCGACAGCATCACCGTTCCCAGCGCTGAAGCGCAAGAAGCAGCAATTACCGCGGCCCTGCGGCGAGCGGGCGTGCACCCGGGTGAGGTTGGATACGTGGAGGCGCACGGCACCGGGACTCCCGTCGGCGACCCTATCGAGGTTCGGGCACTGGCCAATGCGCTCGCGTCGGACCGGCCCGCGTCGAATCCGCTGCTGATCGGATCGGTCAAATCCAACATCGGCCACCTCGAGGCCGGTGCCGGGGTTGCAGGGCTCATCAAGACCGCGTTGGTACTCAAGAACGGCTACATTCCGGCCAACCTTCATTTGAAGAACCTGAGCAGCCGAATTCCTTTCGAGGACTTGAATATCGACATTCCGCGGACTGGTCGTCCATTTCCCGAAGGTCGGCGGCGCATAGCGGGGGTGAACTCTTTCGGCTTCGGCGGCACCAACGCCCACGTCGTGCTCGCTGAACCCCCCGCCCCGGACAGCGTTCCCGCCGCGGACGTGTGTCAGCCGCTGCCACACGCCGTCGTGCCCATCTCGGCGCGCGCAGCCGAAGCGCTGCAGGCGAAGGCGTACCAGTTGGCCGAGCACCTGGCCGCCCACCCCGATATCTCGCTGGCGGACCTGGGGTACACCTTGAGTCAACGCCGTTCCCATCTTAATTGCCGTCGCGCCGTGGTTGCGGGCAGCATCAGCGAAGCGCGAGAACAATTTCGAGTTCTGTCCGAAGGTGGGCAGAACCCTGCGGGCCGTACCCACACCGGTGCGCCCAAGTTGGCGTTCGTCTGCACCGGCATGGGCCCACAGTGGTGGAAGATGTGCCGTGGACTGCTTGGTTCCTACCCCGTGTTCACCGAGAGCATCCTGCGGAGCGATCGTGAACTGTCCCGCTACACGGGCTGGTCTTTGGTGGATGAACTTCGAGCCGATCAATCCGATTCGCGCATGGCCGAAACTGAGGTGGCGCAACCCGCCAACTTTGCCATTCAGATAGCACTCGCCGAACAGCTCAGACAGTTCGGGATCAGGCCCGACGCGGTGATCGGGCACAGCGCCGGTGAGGTGGCTGCCCACTACCTCAGTGGTGTCCTCACTTTCGAGCAGGCGGTTCAGGTGGTATTTCACCGAAGCAGCCTTCAACAACGCACGAGCGGGCTGGGCCGCATGCTCGCCATCGGCCTTGGCGCCGAGTCGGTCATGCAGACGCTCGACGACGTGACCCGCGAAGAGATCGGGCGGCGGGTGTCCATTGCCGCGATCAACGGCCCGTCGTCGGTTACCGTCGCCGGCGAGAGCGGCGTCCTCGACGCTTTCGCCCGGCAACTGGATGAGCGCAAGATCTTCCACCGTTTCCTCCCCGGGAACGTGCCGTATCACACCCACTACATGGACGCGCTCAAAGACGAGCTGTGCGGCGCTCTGGACAAGCTGTCTCCCGAAGCTGCCGCGATCCCGCTGTACTCCACGGTCACCGGGGAAATGTTGGAAGGACACGCGGCCGGTGCTGCCTACTGGTGGCAGAACATACGCGCTACGGTGCTTTTCGAACCCGCGATCCGTCGGATGCTCGATGACGGCTATACCCACTTCATCGAGCTGGGCCCGCATCCTGTTCTGGCGGCGTCACTGGTAGAGACCGCCGCAAGCCAAAACACAGATGTTGTGGTCTTGGCGACCATGCGGCGCAATGAGGACGACAGTCGGACGCTGATGAGTTGCATTGGCGAACTGCACTGCCACGGCCACCGAATCGCGTGGGACACTCTGTTCCCCCGGCAAGGGGCGCGACTGGTAAAGCTTCCTCCGTATCCGTGGCAATCCAAGCGCTTCTGGAGCGAAACCCAGGAGGCGGCGGAGGATCTGCATTACCTCCCGGTGCATCCGTTGTTGGGCCAACCCGTGAGTGGCGTGCACCCGACCTGGGAGGTGGAGTTGAGCGCTGCCGCCGCCCCTTTCCTTGCGGATCATCGGATCGAGGGAAGTGTTGTCGTCCCGGGGTCGGTATTCCTCGAAATGGCCTTGGCTGCCGGCGAAGCGGCCTACGGTTCAACGGACCACAGGGTGGACAACCTGTCGCTGCAACGGGCCCTCATCCTGGACGAAACGTGCGATCCGATACTGCGGACCACGCTCGACCGCAACACGGGCGCAGTGGAATTCGCCGCCTTCACCGCGAAATCCGGTAGCGACCTGAAGTGGACGATAACGGCAACAGCGGAGCTCAATACGCTTTCGCGGCCGCCCGGGCGCAGCGATACCCCAGACGGCAACCGGACTGTCACCAGCGTGAGCGGCGACGACTTTTACGCTCGCACCCGAGCAATCGGTTTCGATTACGGCGACGCCTTCCGGTCCGTCAGCAACTTGACCTCCGGGGATGGCTGGGCGACAGCTGAGCTGACCGTACCCGCTCAAATCGCAGACCACATCGACGAGTACCGATTCCATCCGGCACTCATCGACGGCGCCTTCCAAACGTTGTTCGGCGCAGCACTGTTCGCCGAGGAAACCGACGAGGGTCCGTACCTTCCGACGCGGATCCGGCGAAGTGAAATCTTTCGCCCGCCGGAGAAAACGATGACCGCCCACGTGCGCGTCATATCGGCCGGCAGGGACGAAATCGAGAGCGACATCACGATCAGCGGCGACGACGGAGAGCCGCTTGCCGCTTTCATCGGCTTCACCGTGCAATCACTTGGCGCCTCAACTCGCATGTCGCCCGAACGAGTGGATAAGGGGCTCTACGAGATACAGTGGGTCGCAACGACCGACGACCCGCATCAGCCTCTGCCGAGCGCGGCGGCACCGGCCAATTCGTCCTGGCTCATCTTCGTCGACGCCGCCGGTACCGGGTCGACGCTCGCCGAGCAACTGCGCCTCGGCGGCCACCGCGTTCAAACAGTTGTGCGTCATCTCGGCGACGAGCTGGACAGCGTCGACGGCGGGTACGCAGTGAATCCGCGGCGCCCGCAGCAACTGCGTCGGCTGCTGCAGACATATCGCGGCGAGGACAACCTGGCCGGCATCATCAACTGCTGGCCGATGGACATGTACGCCCATCCGGATGATCAACCGCTCCGGTCAGGGCCAACCGGAGCGGTGTACCAAGACGGCGATCCCGCGGGTGCCGATGTTTTCGCAACTAATGAGCAGATCGGGGTCTTCACGATCATGCATCTGCTCCAGGCGATGGCCGACCAGGACGCCGTACGGCCGTGCCTGTACGTGATCACCGCCAATGCGCAACCGGTGCCCGGAACCGAGGCCTTGGCCGTCGAACAGGCGGCCATTTGGGGACTCGGTCGAGTGATCGGCCACCAGGAATTCGCCGGCTGGTGGGGCGGACTCATCGACATCGACGACGTTGACGACCTCACCGAGACTGCCGCGCTCATCTGCCGGCACATTGTCACCGCCGACCCGGAAGATCAGATCGCCATCCGCGGCGGCGTCACCTTCGTCCCGCGTCTTCGCTCGTGCGGCGACCTGACAAAAGCCTTTCCCACCAAACTCGCGCCCGATGCGACCTACGTCGTGACCGGTGCGGCCGGCGCCCTCGGACGTATCGTGGCCACTTACCTCGCCGAACGCGGGGCACGGCACATTGCACTACTGAGCCGGCGCGAGCTCCCGCCGCGGCACCGGTGGGCGTTGTCGGCTCCGGACGACCCGCACAATTCAATGATCGACACAATCCGAACGATCGAGGGTCTCGGCGCGAGAGTAACCGCCGCCAGTGTCGATGTCGCCGATGCCGACCAGGTGAACATGTGGCTGGATTGGCACGTTCGAGAAGGGGGCCGTCCGGTCCGCGGAATCGTCCATGCCGCAGGATCGGTCAACGACCAACTTCTGATCAACATGACCGAAGCCGACTTCACCGAAGTCATGGCTCCCAAGATCCGCGGCACCCGCGTGCTTCACAACGCCTTCCGCGGGTACGACCTGGATTTCTTTGTCATGTTCGGGTCTGCAGGCTCGGTCCTCGCCGCGCCCGGCCAAGGCAACTATGCTGCCGCCAACGCGTTCCTCGACGCCTTCGCGCACTACCGACAGGCCGAGGGACTGCCGGCTCTTACCATCGGGTGGGGCCCCTGGTCGGTCGGAATGGTCGAAGAACTCAAGCTCGAGAAGAGGTACGCCCAGCGCGGAATCGAGCTCATCACACCGGCAGTGGGGATCCGGATCCTCGATCGGCTCATCAACCAGAAAGCCGCCAGCGTCATCGCTATCGGTGCCGATTGGATGCAGGCCCGCCGTGTCGGGTTCGGCGGAAAGCTGCCGCCGATGTTCTCCGAACTGGGGGTCGAAGAAGCGTCCCCGGATCACGTCGGTTCGGATTCGTCAATGCGCGAATTGATCTCGGCCATGCCGGAAGAGGACAGGCTCGACGCGGTCGCAAGCCACGTCCGGCAGATTGTTGCCGCCGTGTTCGAACTCCCCGTCGCCGAGGTCGGGCTCGACGACAGCCTCGACGACATCGGGCTGGACTCAATGATGGCAATGGATTTCAGGCTGCGGATCAACGCGGTGTTCGCGATCGACGTGCCACTGCTCGAACTGCTCAGGGGAGTGAGCGTCACATCACTGGCCGTTCACATTCTCGACGACCTCCACCTGGCCGGCGACGACGCGCCGGAACCCATCGGACAGCGCTCGGAGCGCACGTCAGCCGGCGGCGACGTCGACACACTCCTCGAGCAACTATCGGAGGCCGAGCTACGGGAAATGCTGGCCGAACTCGAGCGGCAACCTTCCGGGCCGGACACAGGGGGTGCCCAGTGGCCTCTTCAAGGGCAGTGACGCACGCGCATCACGCGTCCGCGGTCCACGTTCGGGGCCTGTCGAAGTCCTACGGAACGTTGCACGCGGTACGGGATCTGGACCTCGATGTCGAGCACGGCGAAATCTTCGCGATCCTGGGGCCCAACGGCGCGGGGAAGTCGACCACCATAGAAATTCTGGAGGGGCACCGTCAACGCGATGCCGGTGAGGTAACTGTGCTTGGCGAAGATCCCGGCGCCGCGGGCAGGGGTTGGCGCGCCAAAATCGGCATCGTGCTGCAAGAAGCCAGCGACTTCGGGATGCTCAACGTCTCGGAAACGGTGCACATGTTCGCGCAGTGCTACGGAAAGACCCGGGCTCCCGAGGAGGTGCTCGAACTCGTCGGGCTCGGCTCGGTTCGCGATTCGAGGGTCAGGGCGCTGTCGGGTGGGCAGCGCCGTCGGCTCGATGTCGCGCTCGGAGTCATCAACATGCCCGAACTGGTCTTCATGGACGAACCGACGACCGGATTCGACCCGGAAGCCAGGCGACGATTCTGGGATCTGATCAGGCTGCTGGCCACCGACGGCACGACCGTTTTGCTGACCACGCACTACCTCGAAGAGGCCGCCACGCTGGCGGACCGCGTCGCGGTCATCGCCGCCGGCAGCCTGGTGGCGCTCGACTCGCCGGCGAAGCTGACCGGATACGTGAGTTCGGCTGCGACGGTCCGGTGGAGGGAGGGAGACGAAGTGCACGTGGAGCGCACGGATTACCCGACGGAGTTGATCAGGCGGCGCTCGGCGAACGGGAAAGAGCTTGGCCAGCTGACGGTCTCGCGGCCAACGCTCGAAGACGCATATTTGCGGTTGATCGGCCAGGCAGATGAGTGTTGACCACGTCGAGCGCGCCGCGATGGCGCGACATCGCGCGAACGGGTCGGATTCTTCGTTGCCGTCGCCGCTGCGCATCGGCATGTCGCGCGTCATCCCCGAGCTGAAGATGTTCTACCGCCGGCCCGAGCAGGTGGTCCTGACGTTCTCCTTGCCGGCCGTCATCTGCATTTTGTTGGGTTCGATTTTTTC
>NZ_JBYCLG010000126.1:0-8561 GCF_057473785.1 Mycobacterium sp. TH-M103 | reverse complement strand
CGCCTTCGGCGACATCTCGATGCTGCCGACCACCACCGCGCTCGGCTCGCAGCCGTGGAACGCCTGGGAGACGATCGCCCACGACGACACCGAGGTCGGCGAGCCGGGCTACTACCGGGTGCGGTTCCCCGACACCGGGGTGAGCGCCGAACTGACCGCCACCACCCGCACCGGGGTCGGCCGGTTCAGCTACCCGCACAACGGCCGGCCCGCCCTGTTCCACGTGCGCTCCGGCGCGTCGCTGGCCGGCAACTCCCGCGCGGCCATCCAGATCGGCGAGGACAACACCACGATCACCGGATGGGCGACCAGTGGCGGGTTCTGCGGCAAAAACAACACCTACACCGTGTACTTCGCGATGAAGTTCAACCGACCGTTCCTTTCCTACGGCACCTGGGACGGCTACTGGATCTATGCCGGCGCCCGCGGCGCCGCGTCGCCCTACAGCGGGGGTTACGTGGAGTTCCCCGCCGGCTCGCAGATCGAGGTGCGGACCGCGATCTCCTACGTCAGCATCGACGGGGCCAGGGCGAACCTGGAAGCCGAGAACGTGGACGGCTTCGACGGGATCCGCGCCGCCGCCGCGTCACAGTGGAACGCCACGCTGTCCCGAATCGCCGTGGCCGGCAACAACCCCGACAATCTGGAGACCTTCTACACCGCGCTCTACCACTCGCTGCTGCACCCCAACACCTTCAACGACGCCGACGGGCGCTACCTCGGCTTCGACGGCGCCATCCACACCGTGCCCGACGGGCACACCCAGTACGCGAACTTCTCCGACTGGGACACCTACCGGTGTCTGGCGGCCCTGCAGGCGCTGCTCTTCCCGCAGCGGGCAAGCGACATGGCCCAATCGCTGATCAACGACGCCACGCAGAGCGGGGCGCTGCCGCGCTGGGCGCTGGCCAATTCCGCGACCGGGGAGATGACCGGGGACAGCGTCGTGCCGCTGATCGCCAACCTCAATGCCTACGGCGCCGAGAACTTCGACCGCGCAACGGCATTGCGGTACATGGTGCACGCGGCGACCAAGGGCGGGGTGGGCCTCAACGGCTACGTGGAGCGGCCGGGCATCGCCACCTACCTGGCGCTGCGGTACGCGCCGTTCACCCTGGAATTCCGCACCGGCGGCCGCATCGCCGACGCCTCGATCACGCTGGAGTGGTCGATCGACGACTTCGCCATCTCCCGCTTCGCGGACGCGCTCGGGGACACCGCGACCGCCGCCGAATTCCAGGCCCGGGCGCAGTACTGGCAGAACCTGTTCAACCCCAGCACCCGCTACATCTCGCCCCGCAGCCCGATGGGGTTCTTCAGCGGGGGACCGGGATTCGTCGACTCCGAGGGCTTCGGCCAGGACGGGTACGACGAGGGCAACGCCGAACAATACGTCTGGTCGGTGCCGCACAACGTCGCCGGCCTGGTGACCGCCCTCGGCGGACGCAACCAGGTGGCCGGTCGGCTCGACCGCTTCACCCGCAAACTCAACGTCGGCCCCAACGAGCCCTACCTGTGGGCCGGCAACGAGCCAAGCTTCGGGGTGCCGTGGCTGTACAACTACGTCGGGCAGCCCTGGAAGACTCAGCTCACGGTCGACCGGGTGCGCGGGCTCTACGGCCCGACGCCCGACGGCGCGCCGGGCAACGACGACCTGGGCGCGCTGTCCAGCTGGTACGTGTGGGCCGCGCTCGGGCTGTATCCGGCCATCCCGGCGGTGCCGGTGCTCAGCGTGGGCGCGCCGTTGTTCGACCGGGCCGTGATCGGGCTCCCGGGTGGCAAGTCGATCCGGATGACCGCACCGGGCGCCTCCGGGCCCAGCCACCTGAAGTACATCAGCGGCCTGCGCGTGGACGGCCGGGCCACCGACCACACGTTTCTTCCGGAGTCGATCATCCGCACCGGCGGCGACCTGGCATTCTCGCTCGCCACCTACCCCGACAAGCGTTGGGGGACAAGCGTATCCAGCGCCGGGCCGTCGTTCGGCACGGGCGCTTCGGCGGTGACCGCGAACGTCCCGCGGCCCGCGGTCACGATCGCGCCGGGAAGCACCGGCACGGTGAAGGTCGAGCTGCAGCGCATGACCGACGGCCCCGGCGGCTACACCGTCACCGGCGTCTCGCCCGAGCCGGGGATCGCACCGTCACGGTCGTTCGGCGAGTTCGGCCCCGACGGATCGGCCACCGCCAGCGTCGCGATCACCCTGACACCGGAGGTCCCCGAGGACTACTACCCGGTCTTTCTCACCACCACGGTCGGCGCAAGCGTGCGGCGCTCGATGGTGCTGGTGGTGGCCGCCGGTTCCGAATAGGTATGCGGCCCAGCGCCATCGGCGCCTTTAGATCAACTCGTGGCTGGTCAGCCAGCGCATCACCGGCCAGCCGACGAACACCGGCAACCAGCAGGTGAGCACCCGGTAGAGCAGCACCGACGGCACGCCGATGGCCGCGGGCACGCCGAACGCGGCCAGACCACCGATCAGCGCCGCCTCCACCGCCCCGACGCCGCCGGGTGTCGGTGCCGCGGAGGCCAGCGTCCCGCCGACCATCGTCACCACCGTGACGCTGACGAACGACGCGCCGCCGCCGAAGGCCTCGATGCTGGCCCACAGCGCCAACGCGGCGCCGAGAGTCGTTCCGGCACAGCCGAGCACGATCAGCCCCAGGCGTTTGGGCTCGCGGGCGACATCGACGAGGTCGGCGCCCAACTCCTGCAGCTTGGGGCGCACGTCCGTGGCCAGCCAGCGCCGCAGCTTGGGCACGAACAGGAACGTGCCCGCGATGCCCAGCGCCACGCCCGCGATCAGGTACAGGACGGTGGCGGTCGGGACGAAGTGGGAAAGGTCCGTCGACGCACCGGCCAGGGTGCTGAACAGAATGAGCAACGCCAGGTGCATGATCACCTGCACCGATTGCTGCAGCGCCACCGCCGTGGTGGCGCGCACCGCCGACAGCCCGCCGCCCTTTTGCAGGTAACGGGTGCTGAGCGCCAGTCCACCGACGCCGGCGGGCGTGGTGGTGGCGGCGAAGGTGTTGGCCACCTGCGCGACCGACAGCTTCCAGAAGTTCACCGACTCGTCGGCGCTCGCCCACAGGGCGGCCGCCGCGCCCACGTAGGTCAGCGCCGAGATCAGCAGCCCCAGCAGCGCCCACCACCAGTTCGCGGTCCTCAACTCGGAGAAGAACGTGGGCACGGTGCTGATGAAGGGGTAGGCGACATAGACGAGCGCCCCGAACAGCACCAGCTGGATGATCTGGCCGCGGGTGAACCGGGTGATGGTTTCGGTTTTGATCTGGTCGGCGCCCGTTTGCCGCTTGACCTCGGCACGTGCGCTGGAGATGGTGGCGCCGGCGTTCGGCAGCGACTTCCGAAGCCGTTTGGGCACAGCGATTTTGGTGAGCCTGCGCGAGGCGGTCAGGATGGCGTCCTCGCCGAAGGCGCCGATCGCGGCGCCGACCGCGGACTCCGCGTCGAACAGCGCCGTCGTGGTGACCAGGAGTTGGGCCAGGTCGGACTGGAACTGCGCGTCGGTGGCGCCGTACTCGGCGGCGCCGAACCCGCCGAACAGCACCGCGCCGTCGGCCACCGTGATCTCGCGGCCGCGCAGATCCCCGTGGGAGATCTGATGGTCGTGCAGCGTGCGCAGCGCCTCCCACACCCGCGCGACCGGGACCTCGGGCGCGCACTCGTCGAGCGTCCTACCGCGAACGGGGTTGTGGGCGTAAAGCATCCAGTCGCGCGCCAGCGGCGTCACGGCGATCGTCGAGGTGTTGGCGACGCCCGCGTCGCCGATGGCGATTGACATCAGGGCGCGGTGTTCCACGGCGCGGCGCATCGAGGCCACCAGGGGCGCGGTCTCGTTGTCGCGCAGCCGCACCTTGCGCCAGATCTGGCGCAGTGCGCCGCCGCTGCGCTGATGGGGCCCGTAGAGCTCCATCACCGCCGAGGCCGCGGCCGCCGAGTCGGCATTGGCCGACGCGGCGCGCAGGACCAGCGGCCCGGCGCCGGCCGGTCGGACCACGGTCAGCTGCGACACGAAGAACCCGCGCCGGGCCATCGCCCGGACCGCGCTGTCGAGCGGCACCTCGAGGGCGGGGGTGCCGACGGCCAGCACCACCAGCGCCCCGACCAGCCACCCGACGGCCAGCCCCAGCAGCGAACGCGCCGGCACTATCGCGCTGATGACGAGGTGGATCGGTACGAAGGCGAGCAGCAGCGCCCACCACCAGCGCCGCCAGCGCGCCGGCAGCCAGGGGCCCGAGACCGTCAGCACCGCCGCCAGCATCGCGATCCACCGCGGATCGTCGAGGAACTGGGCGGGCATCGTGGTGAGCCGGTCGGACAACTCGAAGTGCCATCGGGGTGCCGCGATGTGGTTGCTGCTGATCGACAGCAGGACGACGGAGACTATCCCGGCCCCCGCGTAGGCGCCCAACAGCTTCCACTGCCGGGAGAAGATCAGGCCCATCAGGATCACGAACGGCAGCGCCACGATCGCGAATCCGTACACCAGGTAGACCGCGTCGGACTGCGCGGGCGACAACACCCCGACGATCTGGGAGACGGACCTCTCGAGCGAGACCCAGTCGGGCCGGGTGATCAGCGAACTCGTGATCACGGTGGCAAGGAACAACGCGGCCAGGGCCAGTCGCAGGATGTCGTTGGTCCGCCGGATCAGCGGTTGCAGCAAGTTGCCGGAAACACCGATGTCGCACCCGTCAACTCGCATGCTTCAAGTGTCCCTTGAGATCCTTCGGATCAGCGCCGCACGCGCGGCAGCCCGGCGTCAGGGTAACCCGCCCCGCAAACCGGACTGCCGGGCGAGGATGCCTTCGGCGGCCGCGCGACCGCACGGGTTCGGGCCCGCCCGTCCGGCGACACGCTGGTCTTACCACTTGACGTCTGGCCAACTGGCCCACAGACTTGCCGCATGGCGCTGCAACCGGTGATTCGCCGCTCGGTGCCCGAAGAGGTCTTCGAGCAGATCGCCGCCGACGTGTTGAGCGGGGAGATGCAGCCCGGTGCGGCCCTGCCCAGTGAGCGCCGGCTCGCCGAGGTGCTGGGCGTATCGCGGCCCGCCGTCCGCGAGGCGCTCAAGCGGCTCTCGGCGGCCGGGCTGGTCGACGTGCGCCAGGGCGGCGTCACCACGGTGCGCGACTTCCGGCAGCACGCGGGCCTGGACCTGTTGCCGCGGTTGCTGTTTCGCAACGGCGAGCTCGACGGCGCGGTCTTCCGCAGCATCCTCGAGGCCCGGCTGCGCAACGGTCCGAAGGTCGCCGAGCTGGCGGCCGAACGACACGGGCCCGACCTGGCGGGGCTGCTCGAGAACTCGCTGCGCGCCCTCGAGTCGGAGCCGGACCCGCTCGAGTGGCAACGCCGTGCGCTCTCGTTCTGGGACCATGTGGTCGACAGCGCCGGATCGATCGTGTTCCGGTTGATGTACAACGCGTTTCGCGCCGCATACGAGCCGGCGATCGCCGCCGTGGCCCCGGGGCTGACCGCCGAAGGTAACCGCCCGGAGATCTACCGGGCCCTGGCCGATGCGATCTGCGCCGGCGACGGGCCCGGCGCGAAGGACGCCGCCCACCACGCGCTGGAACTGGCGAATGCGGCCCTGCTGGACGCACTCGAGCGCCGGGGGAAGCGGCAGTGAGCACCCCCGCGGTGATCACCACTTACCTGCGCGGCCAGATCCAGCCGGGAGTCGACGCCGTCGGCGGATTCTTCCGGACCTGCGTGCTGACCGGTAAAGCGCTGTTCCGGAGGCCCTTTCAGTGGCGCGAGACGATCGAGCAGGGCTGGTTCATCACCAGTGTGTCGCTGCTGCCGACCCTCGCGGTCGCGATTCCGCTGACCGTGCTCATCATCTTCACGCTCAACATCCTGCTGGCCGAGTTCGGAGCCGCCGACATCTCCGGTGCGGGCGCGGCGCTGGGCGCGGTCACCCAACTGGGCCCGCTGACCACCGTGCTCGTGATCGCCGGCGCCGGGTCCACGGCGATCTGCGCGGACCTGGGCGCCCGCACCATCCGCGAGGAGATCGACGCGATGGAGGTCCTCGGCATCGACCCCATCCACCGGCTGGTGGTGCCCCGCGTCGTCGCCGCGACCATCGTCGCGACCCTGCTCAACGGTGCGGTGATCACCATCGGCCTGGTCGGCGGTTTCATCTTCGGCGTTTACATCCAACACGTTTCGGCGGGCGCCTACGTCGGCACCCTCACCCTGGTCACCGGCCTGCCCGAGGTGGTCATCTCGGTGGTCAAGTCGGCGACGTTCGGAACGATCGCCGGGCTGGTGGGCTGCTACCGCGGCCTGACCACCAAGGGCGGTCCCAAGGGCGTCGGCATCGCCGTCAACGAGACGCTGGTGCTGTGCGTGATCGCGCTGTTCGCGGTCAACGTGGTGCTGACGACGATCGGTGTCCGGTTCGGAACGGGGCGCTGAGATGTCCACCGGTGTCGTCGCACGGGGCCGCTTCCCGCGCACCGCGGCCACCATCGGGCGCTACGGAGGCGGCACGGCGCGCCGGTTCGAGCGGATCGGGATCTTCGCGCGGTTCACCCGGATCAGCGTCTGGCAGATCGGGTGGGCGCTGCGCCGCTATCACCGGGAGACGCTGCGGCTGATCGCCGAGATCGGTATGGGAACCGGTGCGATGGCGATCGTGGGTGGCACGGTCGCCATCATCGGGTTCGTGACGCTGTCCGGCGGATCGCTGATCGCCATCCAGGGCTTCGCGTCGCTGGGCAACATCGGTGTCGAGGCGTTCACCGGATTCTTTGCCGCACTGGCCAACACGCGCGTCGCCGCGCCCATCATCTCCGGCGTCGCGCTGGCCGCCACGGTCGGCGCCGGCGCCACCGCGCAGTTGGGTGCCATGCGGATCAGCGAGGAGATCGACGCGCTGGAAGTCATGGGCATCAAGTCGATCTCGTTTCTGGTCTCGACCCGGATCCTGGGCGGGCTGGTGGTGATCGTGCCGTTGTACGCGCTGGCCCTCGACATGGCCTTCACCTCCGGGCAACTCGTCACGACGGTGTTCTACGGCCAGTCCAACGGCACCTACGAGCACTACTTCCGCACCTTCCTGCGACCCGAGGACGTGGGCTGGTCGGTGCTCGAGGTCGTCATCATGGCGGTGGTGGTGATGATCACCCACTGCTACTACGGCTACACCGCCAGCGGCGGGCCGGTCGGGGTCGGTCAGGCCGTCGGCCGCTCGATGCGCTTCTCCCTGGTATCGGTGGTGGTCGTGGTCCTGCTGGCCCAGTTGGCGCTCTACGGCGTCGACCCGAACTTCAACCTCACGGTGTGAGGCCATGACGACGCCGGCGATGCGGACCGACCGACGCGTGTGGCTGTATGTGGAGGCCGTGGTCCTGCTGTCGGTGTGCGGACTGGTTCTGGCATTGGTGTACATGCAGTTTCGTGGCGACTTCACACCCAAGACGGAGCTGACGATGGTGGCGTCGCGGGCGGGGCTGGTGATGGAACCGGGGGCGAAGGTCACCTACAACGGGGTGGCGATCGGCCGGGTGGCCGACATCTCGGAGATCGAACGTGACGGCAGACCGGCGGCCAGGCTGCTGCTGAACGTGAACCCCCGCTATGTCGAGCTGATCCCGGCCAACGTGGTGGCCAACATCGAGGCGGCCACCCTATTCGGCAACAAGTACGTGGCGTTGAGCTCGCCCAAGAACCCGAATCCGCAGCATATCTCGGCGCACGACGTCATCGACGTGCGGTCGGTGACGACCGAGTTCAACACGTTGTTCGAATCGGTCACCTCGCTCGCGGAGAAGGTCGACCCCGTCGAGCTGAACGCGACGCTGTCCGCGCTGGCGCAGGCGCTCAACGGGCTGGGCGACAAGTTCGGGGAGTCGCTGGTCAACGGCAACCAGATTCTGGCGCAGCTGAATCCGCGCATGCCCGCGTTCCGGCACGACGTGCGGCGGTTGGCGGACCTGGCCGACGTCTACGCCGGCGCCTCGCCCGACCTGTGGGGCTTTTTGCGGAACGCGGTGACCACCGCGCAAACACTGACCCGACAGCAGAACGATCTGGACGCGGCGCTGATGGCGGCGGTCGGGGTGGGGCGCAACGGCGAAGAAATCTTCGCCCGGGGCGGGCCGTACCTGACGCGCGCGGCAGCCGATCTGGTGCCCACGGCGCGGCTGCTCGACACCTACAGCCCCGAACTGCTCTGCACCATCCGCAACTTTCACGACGCCGCACCCAAAGTCGCCCACGCCGCCGGCGGCAACGGCTATTCGCTGGCGGCCGCCGGAACCATCGTCGGGGCACCCAATCCGTATGTCTATCCGGACAACCTGCCGCGGGTCAACGCACGCGGCGGGCCCGGCGGCGAGCCGGGCTGCTGGCAGACCATCACCCGCGACCTGTGGCCGGCGCCGTATCTGGTGATGGACACCGGCGCCAGCGTCGCGCCGTACAACCACTTGGAGCTCGGCCAGCCGATGTTCACCGAATACGTCTGGGGCCGCCAATACGGGGAGAACACGATCAACCCATGAGAACCACCGGCACAGCGATCAAAC
>NZ_JBYCLG010000125.1:0-41999 GCF_057473785.1 Mycobacterium sp. TH-M103 | reverse complement strand
AGGCCGCTCCGTTATTGCGCGAGGGGGTTCCCCCATGGGCCGCGGCCGGGCTAAGGCAAAGCAGACCAAGGTTGCTCGAGAACTGAAGTACAGCTCTCCGCAGACCGACTTCCAGCGGCTTCAGCGCGAGTTGTCGGGAACGGGTGCCGACATCGACTCCGCCGAACTGGACGACGGCCCCGACAGTTCGTGGGACGCCGAGGAAGACTGGCGCCACTAGGACGTGCACTTCCCCGTGCCGGTGCGCTCCGCATCGGCACGGTTTCTCTACTTTGAGGCTTCTCTAGCTTGCGGTCTTCAGAATCTCGGGTGTTGACCGACCAGTTTTGCCCGCGGACCGTCCTTGCCCTTGCACACGGTGCCCAAGACCCAGCAGTCCAGGTGCCGCGCGGTCAAGATGGCCAACGCGCGGTCGGTGTCTTCCGGGGCCACGACCGCGATCATGCCGACCCCCATGTTGAACGTCTTCTCCATCTCCTCGCGGTCGACACGGCCGCGCTGGGCGATCATCGCGAACACCGGAGCCGGCGTCCACGTGCCCCGGTCGACCTCGGCGACCAGCCCGTGCGGGATGACCCGCTGTAGGTTACCGGCGAGCCCGCCGCCGGTGACGTGACAGAACGTGCGGACCTGGGTCTCGGCGGCCAGGGCAAGGCAGTCCCTGGCGTAGATGCGGGTGGGCTCGAGCAGTTCTTCGCCCAACGTGCGGCCGAACTCCTCCACGTGACCGGCGAGCGGCATTCGGTCGATCTCGAGCAGCACCGCACGGGCCAGCGAGTATCCGTTGGAATGCAGGCCGGACGAGCCCAGGGCGATGATGACGTCGCCGGGCTTGACCCGGTCGGGGCCCAGCACGTCGTCGGCCTCGACCACGCCGACGCCGGTCGCCGAGATGTCGTAGTGGTCGGGCTCCATGAGGCCGGGATGCTCCGCCGTCTCCCCTCCCAGCAACGCGCAACCCGCGCGGACGCACCCCTCGGCGATGCCGCCGACGATCGCGGCCAGGCGCTCCGGCACGGTCCGCCCGACGGCGATGTAGTCCTGCAGGAACAGCGGTTCCGCACCACACACCACCAGGTCGTCGACTACCATCGCGACCAGGTCCAGGCCGACGGTGTCGTGCTTGTCCATCGCCTGGGCCACCGCCAGCTTGGTGCCGACGCCGTCGGTGGACGCCGCCAGCACGGGCTCGCGGTAGTCGCCGCGCAGCGCGAACAGCCCGGCGAATCCGCCCAGGCCGCCGCGCACCTCCGGTCTGGTCGCCTTGGTCGCCAGCGGCTTGAACAAGTCGACGGCGCGATCACCGGCTTCTATGTCCACGCCCGCAGACGCGTAGGTAATGCCCTGACTGCCCGGCTCTCGTCCGGGGCTTTTTCCGGGATCCGTCATCGCGATAAAGGCTACCGGGCGGCAGCGACCGCCGGTATCAAACGTCTTCGCAGCGCCGACGAGCCCCGCGTCAGCAGCCGATCGGCACTTCCCCGGCAGCGGTCCCGGTGGCGGTACCCTCCAACCCCGCCCCGCGCGCCGCGTTGGCCAGCATGTGCTCGACAACGTTTTTGCCCAGCGCCGTCTCGCCCGGCAGCGCGATCGGATACCTGCCGTCGAAACAGGCGGTGCACAACCGGGACGCGGGCTGCTCGGACGCCGCGACCAGCCCACGCAGCGAGATGTACCCCAGCGTGTCGGCCCCGATGGCATGCCGAACCGCCTCGAGCATCTCCTCTTTGTCCTCGACGGCATTGGCGATCAACTCCGCCGGCGACGGAAAGTCGATGCCGTAGAAGCAGGGCCACTTCACCGGCGGCGAGGCGATGCGGACGTGCACCTCGAGGGCACCGGCCTCGCGCAGCATCCGCAGCAGCGCACGCTGGGTATTACCCCGCACGATCGAGTCATCGACGACGATGAGCCGCTTGCCGCGGATCACCTCTTTGAGCGGGTTCAGCTTGAGCCGGATGCCGAGCTGACGGATCGTCTGGGAGGGCTGGATGAAGGTGCGCCCGACGTAGGCGTTCTTCATCAGGCCCTGACCGTAGGGAATGCCGGACTCCTGCGCGTACCCGACCGCGGCGGGCGTGCCGGATTCGGGCACCCCGATCACCAGGTCGGCCTCGACGGGGCATTCCCGGGCCAGTCGGCGGCCGATCTCCACGCGGGTCGCGTGCACGGACCGGCCGGCCAGCGTGCTGTCGGGCCGGGCCAGGTAGACGTACTCGAAGATGCAGCCCTTGGGGGTGGGGTTGGCGAACCGTGTCGAGCGCACCCCGTCGGCGTCGATGGCCAGCAGTTCCCCCGGTTCGATGTCACGGACGAACGAGGCGCCGACGATGTCGAGCGCGGCCGTCTCCGAGGCCACCACCCAGCCGCGATCCAACCGTCCGAGCGAAAGCGGGCGCACCCCGTGCGGGTCGCGGCACGCGTAGAGGGTGTTCTCGTCCATGAACGTCAGGCAGAAGGCGCCACGCACCGTCGGCAGCAGCTCCAGCGCGGCCTGTTCCAGGGTGGAATCGGCCGCGCCGTGCGCCAGGAGCGCGCCCAGGATGTCGGAATCCGTCGTCGCCGGGGCGGGAGCGCGGCGGGCGATCAGACCCGCGTCGCGGGCCCGCGCGGCCAGCTCGGCGGTGTTGACCAGGTTTCCGTTGTGCCCCAACGCGACTCCCGTGCCGGCCGCGGTGTTGCGGAAGACCGGCTGGGCGTTTTCCCAGGTGGTGTCCCCGGTGGTGGAATAGCGGCAGTGCCCGATGGCGACGTGGCCGTGCATTGCCGCCAGCGTCTGCTCGTCGAAGACCTGGCTGACCAAGCCGAGATCTTTGAAGACCAGCACCTGGGATCCGTCGGCGACCGCGATGCCCGCGGCTTCCTGCCCGCGATGCTGCAGCGCGTAAAGGCCGTAGTAGGTGAGCTTGGCGACCTCTTCGCCCGGGGCCCAGACCCCGAATACACCACACTCTTCACGGGGCGAGTTGAAGTCCTGCTCGGGTGCATCTGCTCCAGCGACGGTCACGTTCGGCGGCTCCCGGAGAACGGTGGGTGACGAAACGGAGTCTACGGGCACACCGCCCGCAGCGCCGAATCGCACAGCGTGTTGAGCGCCGAAAATTCCCCGCCTTTACCCTAAACGTGCAGTTCAGAGTTATGTTCAGCCGACACCGAACAGGGGCAACCAGTGCTCGATCTCACCCGCTCGCGAACCTGACAACGTCAGCATCCCGGCGGTCCTGGCCTCATCCAGCCCCAGCAACCCGGTGGCCAGCAGGAGCCAGGTCCGCGCGTCGGTTTCCACGACGTTGGGCGGGGTGCCGCGGGTATGGCGGGGCCCGGCGACACACTGCACCGCGACGAACGGCGGGATACGGACCTCGACGCTGGCGCCCGGCGCCACGGCGGCCAGGGTGCGCGCGGTGAGGCGCACCGCCGTCGCCAGCGCATCCCGGTCGGGGGACGGATGGGACGCGTCGCGCAACCAGTCCGCGACGGCTAGCACCGCGGCCCGGGCGACGGCCGGGTCTGCTTTGTCACGGGCGGGCACACCCAAGGTTCTCAAAGCGGAGCGCGGCGCCGCGCGGGACCCGACGCGAAACCCAACGACGCGTGACGCGGCCGCGACGGCCGTGTTGCCGGCAGGTGTCCGAAAGTTCACTAAATCGCCTGTCTTGCAGTGGTTTCGGCTTGACGGCACCATGGACGTTACCGGTACGGACTGGGCATGCCCGCACCCGCACCGGCCGCGGAGCGCGAGGCTTTCCGCTTCCGCGGTGGCTGATTGAACGGGGTGTCCGATGGCCAAATCCGATCCGAGCGAGGGTGGTCGCACCGCCCGCCGGGCCCCGGCGCCCCTCGTGGTGACCCGGCGGGGAAAGATCGCCCGGCTCGAATCCAGCCTGACCCCCCACGAGGGACAGGTCGAGGATCTGGTGTTCATCCGAAAGGTCTTGAGCAAGGCCGGCATTGGCTTCCTGCTGATCCGTGACCACAAGGGCCGGCCGATCCTCGCGGTCGACATCGAACAGCGCCCGGCGGTCGAGCGCGCGTTGGTGGCGTCATGTGCGGCCGAGCCCATGTACGCCAAGACGGTCGACAAAAAGGGGCTGGCGCCCGTCCTCGTCGCCGGAGGCCGGCTCTCCGCGCTGCCCGATCCGCGTCTCGTGCGGCTGTATCGGCGACGGATCGCCCCCGGGGGTCTGCGGTACGGGCCCGCGTTCGGCGTGGAGATCCAGTTCTGGGTGTACGAGGACACCGTGATCCGCTGCCCGGTGGAGAACTCCCTGACGCGAACCTTGTTGCCACGGAGCGAGGTCCGGCCGGCGACCGTCAAACTCTACGGCTACAAGTGGCCGACCATCGCGGGAATGTTCGCCGCGCACGCAAGCGACGTCACCTTCGACATCGACATGGTGTTCTCCTGGGTGGAGGGCAGCGACCCCGAGTTCCGCGCGCGACGCGACGCGCAGATGTCGCGGTACCTGGTGGGCGAGGGCGACGAAGCCGAAGCGCGCATTCGTCAGATCGACGAGCTGAAATACGCGCTGCGGTCGGTCAACATGTTCGCGCCGTGGGTGCGTCGGATCTTCATCGCGACGGATTCCCGCCCGCCGGAGTGGCTGGCCGACCATCCGAAGATCTCCATCGTGCGCGCCGAGGAGCATTTCTCGGACCCCGCCGCGTTACCGACCTACAGCTCGCATGCGGTGGAAAGCCAGCTGCACAACATCGCGGAGCTCAGCGAGCACTTCCTGTACTCCAACGACGACATGTTCTTCGGCCGGCCGGTCAAAGCGACCATGTTCTTCTCCCCGGGCGGCGTCACAAGGTTCATCGAGGCCACGACGCGCATCGGGATCGGCGACAACGACCCCACCCGCAGCGGGTTCGAGAACGCCGCCCGGGTGAACCGGCGGTTGATCTTCGAGCGATTCGGCCGGGTCATCACCCGCCATCTGGAGCACACCGCCGTCCCGCTGCGCAAAAGCGTGCTGCGGGAGATGGAACGCGAATTCCCGGAGGACTTCGCCCGCACCCAGGCCAGCCAGTTCCGGTCCAGCACCGACATCTCGGTGACCAACTCGTTCTACCACTACTACGCGCTGATGACCGGGCGCGCCGTCCAGCAGGAAAAGGCCAAAGTTCTCTACGTCGACACCACCAGCCGGGCCGGCCTCGACCTGCTTCCCGTGCTGCGCAGGAAGCGCAACCACGACTTCTTCTGCCTCAACGACGGCAGTTTCCCCGAGGTCTCGGCGGAGGAGCGGGCCGAGCGGGTCGTCGACTTCCTCGAGCGCTACTTCCCCATCCCCGCGCCCTGGGAGAAGGTGTCGGCCGACGTCAGTCAACCGGGGTTCGCCGAGCCGATGACGCTAACACCCTCGGAGGGTGGCTGAACAGCGAATCCCGCCGGGACGGCTCGATGAACAGGCCGCTGTCGGTGATCTTGCGGCGCGCCTCCGCCGGAGAGACGAAGGTGCCCACCGTCTCTCCGCCGCCGAGCGGGATCACCGAGTGCACGACGGTGTCCTGGTAGACGTGCACCACATTGCAGGCCTGGGCGCCGTCTCTGCCGCGGGTTCCGCCGGCGGCGACCGTCAGGTCCTGCGTGTAGCAGGTGGCCGAAGCCACGGACACCGGGATGCCCACAAAAGTCGCGTTCGTCGAATAGTGCAGGTGCCCGGCCAGGATCGCGCGGACATCGCTTCCGCGCAGCACCCGCCCGAGGGCGGCCTGGTCGCGCAGTTCCACCGTGACCGCCAGGTCCAGGACGCTGGGAATCGGCGGGTGGTGCAGGGCGAGGATGCTGCCGTGCGGCGCGGGTGCGTCCAACTGTGCTGCGAGCCAAGCCAATTGGGAGGCACTGATCTCCCCGTGGTGATGGCCGGGAACCGACGTGTCCAGCGTGATGACGCGCAGCCCGTCGATCATGCAGACGCGGTCCAGCGGTGCCATCGACGGCGCTTCGTCGAGCAGCGCGCTGCGCAAGGCGGACCGGTCGTCGTGGTTGCCCATCACCCAGACGAGCTCGGCGCCCAGCTCGGCCGCGAAGGGCTCCACCGCGGCGCGCAGTTTGCGGTAGGCCGCGGGCTCGCCCTTGTCGGTCAGGTCTCCGGTGACGACGATCGCGTCGGGCCGCAGCCGCGCCTGGGTCAGCTGCTCGAGCAGCTCCCCCAGCCGGCCGTCCGCGTCGACCGCCCCGTACAGGGACCCCTGCGCAATGAGATGGGTGTCGCTGATGTGCAAGAGAATGAAATCCGGCCGCGGGTGTTCCGCGGCCCTGAGTCTGTGCACCGGGGTGCCAACCCTCTCGTGTATCGGTTTCCTCGTCAAGCCTCACCCGAGTATACGGCCGTGAGCGCGCGCTACCGGGATGATCGTTTCCAGCGATCTCGCCGGACGAGCAGGGCCGCGATGGCACCCGCCTCGTTGACGGCGAGGTGGGCCAGCATGGGCGCCGCCAGGCTGCCGGACCGGTCGGCGAGCCAGCCGAAGGCCCAGCCCCCGATTGCGGTGGCCAGCACGGTGACGGCCACCGGTTCGCCCGTCGCGCGCGCGTCCGCGATGTGGAAGAGCCCGAACGCGCCGGCCTGCAGCAGGCGTCCCCCGGCGGCATCGCCGGGGCCGCGCGACCCGAGCCGGGCCAGCGCCGCGCGGAAGGCCGCCTCCTCGGCCCAGACCGTGCCGAGGGGGATCCGCAGCAACAGCCAGGCCGGTGTCGACGCCGGCAGCCGACGCGCGGCCATGGAATCCCGCACCGGCGCGATCGCGGTCGTCCCGGCGATCGCGACCGCCGCGGCCGCGCCCGCCGCCGATCCCCACCGCAACCCCGTCCATAGCCGCGGCGGGCGCAGGCCCAGCGGCGCACGGGTCAGCCGAACCAGCAGCGCGCCCACACCGGCCTGCACGACAACCCGCCACGCGGCCGGAAACCGCGGGGTGAGGAAGCCCCAGCCGACCAGGGCGGCGGCCAGAAACAACACCTCTGGGCAGCGAAAATGCCTCTCACGCATCGCTTTCCGCCGGTGACGCCCCTCCGAAGAAGCGCGGCAGCACCGAGGCGGACGTTTCGCGCAGCTCGGCCAGGGTCACCGTGAACAGGCCCTGAACCTCCAGAGCGTCCGACCCCTGGTCGACGACCCCGATGCGGATCGCGGGCAAACCCCGCGCTTCGCACATCGACCGAAAGCGGCTCTCCTCGGTGCGCGGCACCGCGACCAGCGCCCGGCCCGCCGACTCGGAGAACAGCGTCACGAAAGGATCGGTGCCCTCGGGAAGCACTATGCGACAACCGGTTTCACCCGCCAGCGCCGCCTCCACGACGGCCTGGGCCAGCCCGCCCTCGGACAGGTCGTGCGCCGCCGACACCAGCCCGTCACGTGAGCCCGCCCGCAGCACCTCGGCCAGCAGCCTCTCCCGCGCCAGGTCCACCGCCGGCGGCAGCCCACCGAGATGGTCGGCAGTCACCTGCGCCCAGATGGATCCGTCGAACTCGTCGCGCGTGTCGCCCAGCAGCAGCAGGATCTCCCCCGGTTCGGTGCCCAGCCCGGTGGGGATGCGCCGGGCGACGTCGTCGATGACGCCGAGCACCCCGACGACCGGCGTCGGCAGGATCGCCACGGATCCGGTCTGGTTGTAGAAGCTGACGTTGCCCCCGGTCACCGGAATACCAAGGGCGGCACAGCCGTCGGCCAGGCCGCGCACCGCCTGCGCGAACTGCCACATCACCCCGGGGTCCTCGGGGGACCCGAAGTTGAGGCAGTTGGTCACCGCGACCGGGGTGGCGCCGGTCACCGCGACGTTGCGGTAGGCCTCGGCCAGCGCGAGCTGGGCTCCGGTGTACGGATCGAGCAGCGTGTAACGCCCCGACGCGTCGGTCGAGACCGCGATGCCGCGGCCGGTGGCTTCGTCGACGCGCAACATGCCACCGTCGGCGTGCTCGGCCAGCACGGTGTTGCCGCGCACGTAGCGGTCGTACTGCTCGGTGATGAACCCGCGGCTGCACAGATGCGGGCTGCCCAGTAGCGCAAGCAAAGTCTCCCGCAGCTCGGCCCCGCTGGCGGGTCGCGGCAGCCGGTCCGAGCGGTCGGCGTTCAGGGCGTCCTGCGAATCGGGACGTGCGACCGGCCGCTGATACACCGGGCCTTCGTGCGCGACGGTGCGCGGGGGCACGTCGACGACGGTCTCGCCGCACCAGGTGATCCGCAACCGGTCGCCCTCGGTCACCTCGCCGATCACCGTGGCCAGCACGTCCCACTTGCGGCACACCGCCATGAAGGCGTCCACGTTCTCCGGAGCGACGACCGCGCACATCCGCTCCTGGGATTCGCTGCACAGCACCTCGGCGGGCGTCATCTCCTTGGCGCGCAGCGGGACGTTGTCGAGCTGCACCGACATCCCGCCATCGCCGGCTGACGCTAATTCTGATGTAGCACAAGCCAATCCGGCACCACCGAGGTCCTGGATGCCGATCACCAGCTTCCCCGCGTAGAGCTCGAGGCAGCACTCGATGAGCACTTTCTCCATGAACGGGTCGCCCACCTGGACCGACGGCAGCTTCTTGCGAGATCCGGCGGCGTCGAACGTGTCCGACGCCAGCACCGACACCCCACCGATGCCGTCCAGACCGGTCCGTGCGCCGAACAGGATGATCTTGTTGCCGGCACCCGAGGCGAACGCCAGATGCAGGTCCTCCTGGCGTAATACGCCGACGCACAGCGCGTTGACCAACGGGTTGCCCGCGTAGCACGCGTCGAAGACGGTCTCGCCGCCGATGTTGGGCAGGCCCAGCGAGTTGCCGTAGCCCCCGATGCCGCGCACCACGCCGTCGAGCACGCGGCGCGTGTCGGGGGCGTCGGCGGCGCCGAACCGGAGCTGGTCCATCACCGCGACGGGTCGCGCGCCCATGGCCATGATGTCGCGCACGATGCCGCCGACACCGGTGGCCGCGCCCTGGTAGGGCTCGACGTAGGACGGGTGGTTGTGCGATTCTACCTTGAACGTGACCGCCCAGCCGTCGCCGATGTCGACGACACCGGCGTTCTCGCCGATGCCGGCCAGCATGCCGGCGCGCATCTCGTCGGTCGTGGTCTCGCCGAAGTAGCGCAGGTGCACCTTCGAGGACTTGTAGGAGCAGTGCTCGCTCCACATCACCGAGTACATCGCGAGCTCGGTGTCGGTGGGCCGCCGGCCCAGGATCTCGCGGATCCGCTGGTACTCGTCGTCTTTGAGGCCCAGCTCACCGAACGGTTGCGGTGGTCGGGCGTGGTCGCGGCATGCGAGACGGTGTCGATCGACCCGGGGACGGTCACGCCGAACAGTCTAAGGTGACGCCGCCCTGGGCGCCCGGACGCGGTGGCGAAGGTTCGTGCCCCCGGCGCGGGGGTAGCGGCCCGGGAACCGAAAAGGCACCGAGGATGGAGAACTACCTCAAGGACGCCGAGGAGCTGCTGGCCAAGCGGATCTGAGTCACGAGAGCGAGGGTGTGGCGGTGCGTGGGTGACTCGCCGGAGCGGCCCACGCGCCGCCGGCCCCGGCCGTCAGCCGGTGATCGCCGCCAGCGCCGACGCCGTCTCCAGGTCGCCGTAGGCGTGCGAATACCGTTGCGCCAGAGCGATGGCGATGTCGGGGCGCTGCCACAGTTCGCCGGCACTGGCGGTGCACAGCCACAGCGTCAGGCCGTGCGCCACCGACGCCCGGTACCGCAGCCAGATCTCGTCGGGGGTCGGCAGCTGTTCGCCCGGCAGGCCGAGCGCGTCGCGGTACTCCTCGAGCAGGTCGCGTTCGCTGCGGCGACGGTCCTCGACCGTCAGGGCACCCTGCAGGAAATAGCCCAGGTCGAGCGACCAGTTGCCGCGCCGGGCGACCTGCCAGTCCAGGAAGCCGACACGGTCGTCGGGCAGCACGTAGGTGTTGCCGATGTGCGGGTCGCCGTGCAACAGCGTTTGCGGCGAGGTGGTCAGCGTGCGGATGTAGGGCTTCCAGACCGATTCGATCAGTCCGTCGATGGTCAGCGAGGTCACCGCGGTGGGCGTGTCGGCGCTGAGGCGTTCGAGCGCGGCGGGCAGCGGGGCCATCTCCATGCCGTCCCACGGCAGGAACGGTTCCAGCCAGCTCAGGGCAGGTTCGCGCAGTACGCGTTCGCCCCAGTACCGGCCATGCATGCGGCCCAGGCCCCGCACGCCGTCCGCCGCCTGCTCCACGGTCATCGGCCTGGTCGCGTCGCGGGGGTCGGCGCCGCGGGCGGTGAGGTCTTCCATGACCATGACGAAGTCGTAGCCGGCCTCGTCGATGAGGGCGGTGTAGACGTGGGGATGCTCCAGCGGCAGCCGCACCCCGTAGGAGAACAGGCGGGGCTCGTGGAACATGCCGCTGGTCATCCGGATCATCTCTTTGTGGTCGGGATCGGCGGCCTTGACGAACACCGACGCGGGCCCGCTCCCGCTCCGGTAGCTCAGGCCGAGGCGGGGCGCGCCGGTTGGTGCCGTCGTCACGCACCTCGACGGTCACGGTGTCGACGACGGCGCCGGGATGGTCGGCGGCCAGCGCGGCCGATATCCACGCCGGGGTGATCTCGCCGAACTCGTTGGGAACCGACAATGACGTGGCACTCATGTGTGGCCTTTCTGTCCCGGATTAAGACACGATACGTGTCGTTTCCCAGAAATTCCCAGGACAGCCACCCGGCCGCCCGCATAGGCTGCGCATATGCCTGAGGAGCGGGCCGGCCGGCCACGGGACAGCCGACTGCACCACGCGATACTCGAGGCCACCCGCGCGCTGCTGACCACCGGCAGCTACGCCGATCTGTCGATGGAAAGCGTCGCGGCCCGCGCGGGGGTGGGCAAGAAGACGCTCTACCGGCGGTGGCCGTCGAAGGCCCCGATGGTCGCCGAGGCGGTGCTGGAGGCCTACGGCGGGTCGGGATCGTTTCCGGTCGCCCAGACCGAAGACGTCCGCGCCGACCTGCGGGCCTGGCTCGACGAGCACGCCGCGTTCCTGGCCGACCCGCCGAACGCCGCGTTGGTGCGGGCGCTCGTCGCCGCGGCGGCAGCGCGGCCGGCCGACGGCGAGGACCTCTACCGGCAGCTGAGCGCCCCGCAACTGGACGGGTTGACGACGCGGCTGAGCCGGGGCGTCGAGGACGGAGAACTCAAGGCGGACGCCGACCTGGACGCCGTCGCGGAGGCCTTGATCGGCATGCTGCTGTTACGGGCGCTGACCGGCGCCGGCGAGGAAGCCCCGCGCGGATTCGATGGACTGCTCGAGGCAGTCCTCAGCGGGGTCGCCACCAAGGCCCGGCACTAGTCCGGGCACAGGAACGCGCGCATCGCCGCCGCGTAGGCGGCCACGTCGTGCGCGCCCATCAGCTCGCGCGCGGAGTGCATCGCGAGCTGGGCCGCGCCGACGTCGACGGTCGGGATGCCCGTCCGGGCCGAGGCCAGCGGCCCGATCGTGGAACCGCACGGCAGGTCCGCCCGGTGCTCGTAGCGTTGCAGACCCACCCCGGCCTGCCGGCAGGCCAGCGCGAAGGCCGCGGCCGTGCGCCCGTCGGTGGCATAGCGCAGGTTCGGGTGCACCTTGAGGACCGGCCCGGCGTTGACCGCGATCGGGTGGCCGGGCTCGTGCCGTTCCGGGTAGTTGGGGTGGGTGGCATGCGCCATGTCCGCCGAGGCCAGCAGCGACGCCGGCAGTCGGCGCAGAAAGTCGTCGCGAGTGCCGCCGGCCGCGAGCACGATCCGTTCCAGGACGGTGCTCAGCAGGTTGGACTGCGCGCCGTGGTCCGAGGTCGAACCGACCTCCTCGTGGTCGAAGAGCACCAACACCGGCAGGAAGCCGCGCGGCGCCGAGCCCGGCTCGAAGGCCAGCAGCGCCTCCATGCCCGCATAGCAGCTGGCCAGGTTGTCCAGCCGGGGAGCGCTCAACAGATCGGCCTCGGCGCCGACCACCGTCGAGGGCGTCGGGTCGTGTGTCATCAGGTCGGCGGCCAGCACGTCGGACGCCGCCACCCCGGCGCGCTCGGCGACGTAGCCGACGAACGCTCCCGGCTGCCCGCCGACCCCCCATACCGCGTTGAGGTGTCGCTGCGGGTCCAGGGTCAGCGACTTGCGGTCCTCGGCCAGATGGATGGCCAGTTGGGGCACCCGCAGGAGTGGGTCGTCGATCCGGACGAGCCGGTGGCCGAGCCCAGTGCCGTCGCGGAACGTCAGGCGCCCGCTGATGCCGAGGTCGCGGTCCAGCCAGGAGTTGAGCCACGCTCCCCCGTAGGGCTCCAGCGCGACCACCCGCCAGCCGGCGACGAGCCGGTCGGGGTGCTGTTTGACCCGCAGGTTGGGGCTGTCGGTGTGGGCGCCGACGATGCGGAACGGGCCGTCGGCGCCCGCGGAGTTCCAGGCGACCAGTGACCCGGCCCGCACGGTGAAGTAGCGGCCGGGCCCATCCGGCCAGCGATCGGCCTCGGCGAGTTCGGTGTAGCCGGCGCCGCGCAGTCGCGCGGCCACCGTGGCGCAGGCGTGAAACGGCGACGGGGAGGCGTCGATGAAGTCGCAGAGGCCGCGCGCGCTGGCGGTCATCGTCCCGTCTGTTCGCTCACCGGACACGTCCACCATCATGGCTGCCGGCCCGGCGGCGTTCACGATAGGGTCAAAAGAGTGCCGCCCGTTCAGCCACAACCCATCCTCGCACCGCTGACGCCCGCCGCGATTTTCCTCGTGGTCACGATCGACGAGGGCGGGGAGGCGGCCGTGCACGACGCCCTGCCCGACCTTTCGGGACTGGTCCGGGCGCTGGGCTTCCGCGACCCGGCCAAGCGGCTGTCGATGATCACCTCCATCGGTTCCGACGCCTGGGACCGGTTGTTCAGTGGTCCGCGGCCCGCCGAACTGCACCCGTTCGTCGCACTGACCGGACCGCGGCACACGGCCCCGGCCACCCCCGGCGACGTGCTGTTCCACATCCGGGCCGAGAGCATGGACGTCTGTTTCGAGTTGGCCGGGCGCGTCCTCAAGGCCATGGCCGGTGCGGTCACCGTCGTCGACGAGGTCCACGGGTTCCGGTTCTTCGACAACCGCGACCTGCTGGGGTTCGTCGACGGCACCGAAAACCCGGACGGTCCAATCGCGCGGAGCGCCACCATGATCGGCGACGAGGACCCCGGCTTCGCCGGGTCGTGCTACGTCCACGTGCAGAAGTACGTGCACGACATGCCGGAGTGGGAGTCGCTGCCGGTAGCCGAGCAGGAACGCGTGGTGGGCCGCACCAAGCTCGACGACATCGAACTCGACGAGGACGTCAAGCCCACCGACTCCCACGTCGCGCTCAACGTCATCGCCGACGACGACGGCACCGAGCTGAAGATCGTGCGGCACAACATGCCGTTCGGCGAGGTGGGCAAGGGCGAGTACGGCACCTACTTCATCGGCTATTCGCGCCGGCCCGCGGTGACCGAGCAGATGATGCGCAACATGTTTCTCGGCGATCCGCCGGGGAATACCGACCGCATACTCGATTTCTCCACCGCGCTGACCGGGGGGATGTTCTTCTCCCCCACCGTCGACTTCCTCGACGGCCCACCGGCGCTGCCCGGCGCGCCGGGACATCGGGGCGGTTCGGCGTCCGACCCCACCTCTGAAAGCGGCTCACTGTCGATCGGCAGCCTGAAAGGAACCTCCTGATGAACAACCTCTACCGCGAGCTGGCACCGGTCACCGAAGCGGCATGGAAAGAAATCGAAACCGAGGCCACGCGGACGTTCAAACGCCACATCGCCGGCCGGCGGGTGGTCGACGTCAGCGGCCCCGGCGGGCCGGCGACCGCGGCGGTCAGCACGGGACGGCTGGTCGACGTGCAGTCCCCCACCGACGGCGTGGTCGCTCACCTGCGCGCCAGCAAACCGCTTGTGCGGCTGCGGGTTCCGTTTACCCTGTCCCGCTACGAGATCGACAACGTGGAACGTGGTGCGCTGGACGCCGACTGGGACCCGGTCAAGGCCGCCGCCAAGAAACTGGCGTTCGTCGAGGACCGCGCGATCTTCGAGGGCTACCCCGCCGCATCGATCGACGGCATCCGCAGCTGCACCTCCAACCCCCCGGTGACGTTGCCGGAGGACCCGCGCGACATGCCCGATGCGATCTCGCAGGCGTTGACCGCCCTGCGGCTGGCCGGTGTCGACGGGCCGTATTCGGTGCTGCTGTCCGCCGAGGTCTATACCAAGGTCAGCGAGACCACCGAACACGGATATCCGATCCGTGAGCACCTCAGCCGGCTGGTCGGCGGCGACATCATCTGGGCGCCCGCCATCGACGGCGCCATGGTGCTGACCACGCGCGGCGGCGACTTCGACCTGCAGTTGGGCACCGACGTCGCGATCGGTTACACCAGCCACGACACCGACACGGTGCACCTGTACCTGCAGGAGACGATGACGTTCCTGTGCTACACCGCGGAGGCGTCGGTCTGCCTGGGCTGCTAGCCGACCGCGCCGGCGCTACAGGTCCAGGACGAGCTCTGCGGTGCCGCCGAGCAGATCCCCGCGCGGTGAGCGCGTCGCGGATGTCGCTCATGAATCGGGTCGGGCCGCACAGATAGACCGCGGCGTCCGCCGGGAGGCCCAGCTGCGCGATGGCGTTCCGGTCCAGGCGCCCTTGCGTTTGCGTGTACACCACAACCTGCCGGACATTGGGCAGGGAACCGATCAGGGTGGTGACTTCCGCGGCGAAGGCCTGGCTGTCGGGGTTGGTGGTGTGCACCATCCCATAATCCGGGGCGTCTGCGCGTTACCCTGGCGCGATGGCCGAGTCCGATGTTCAGGACGAACAGCGGTTGACCGCCAAGGGGCGCGCCACCCGCGATCGCATCGTGCAGGCCGCCGCCCAGCTGATCGTCGCCGACGGCCTGGCCACCGCCAACATGGAGAACGTCCGCAGGGCGGCCTCGGTGAGCGGGTCGCAACTCGCGCACTACTTCGCCGACAAGGCCGCGCTGATCCGGGCCGTCCTCCGGCACCGGATCGGCGTGGTTCTGGACTTTCACCAACAATCCGCGCTGCACGGCCTGGAGTCGTTCGACGACTTCGAGCGGTGGATCGATCTCAACATCCGCCACCTGCGCCGCATCGGGTACGTCGGCACGCCGACCTACCATGCCCTGGCCGCGCAGCTGGCTAAGTCCGACGACGCCACGCGCGCCACGTTGGCGGAAGGGTACGCGCGCTGGATCGATCTGCTGGCCAACGCGATTCAGCGGATGAAGGACAGCGGCGCGCTCCGCGAGGACGCCGACCCGCGCCGACTCGCCCTGGTCGCCGTCAGCGCCCACCAGGGGGGCGGCATGTTGGCGTTCACCTACCGGGCGGAATGGCCGCACGCCGACGCCACCCGGTTCGCCGTCAACTATCTCCGCATGTTCGCCACCGATCCAGCCGAACGGAGCCCCCGTCCGCCCAGACGTCGAGGGCGCAGCCGTGACTGAGGATTCGCGCTTAACCCGCAAGGGACTGGCGACCCGGTCGCGCATCGTCGACGTGGCCGCCCGCCTCATCTTCGAGCGCGGCATCGCCAACACCAGCATCGATCAGGTGCGGCGCGCGGCGAAAGTGGGCGGATCGCAGATCTCGCACTACTTCCGCGACAAACACGAGCTGACGCGCCACGTGGTCGCCGCGCGCCGCTCCGACGTGCAGTCCTTTCATACGCGACCGCAGTTCGCTTCCCTCGACTCCCTCGAGGCCCTGCAGGCGTGGGCCGATGCCTGCGTGGCCGACATCGACGCCGTGTACCGGGTGGGTGGCTGCGTCTACGGCTCGCTGGCCGGCGAACTCATCGACGCCGACGACGAGATACACGCCGACCTCTCCGCCGGATACGACGAGTGGATCGACTTGTTCCGGACGGGCCTGGCCGCGATGCGCGACCGCGGAGAGCTGCGCGCCGAGGCCGATCCGCGCCACCTGGCCGTGGTGCTGGTCGTCGCGCACCAGGGCGGCGCCATGCTCACCCATGCCACCGGTGACGCGGATCCGCTGCGGTTCGCCGTGAATGCCGCCGTGGATTATGTGCGTTCCTTCGCGACCCGGTCCGCGCCGGTCGACGGACGCCCCGAGCGGCGTGGGCGCGAGCTGGACAATTATGGGTATTCTAGCCCGTAATATTGGGATATAGATCCCATTAGATGCGAGGAGCGGGAGGGCGGCAGGATTTGCCGGGCGTCACGCTGGTCGGCCCGGGCGTCACCGAGATCCTGCACTCGGCCACCGTCGCCGTCGCCGGCCGGGTGCCGGTCGACCGGTTGTGGCACGCGGTGCCCTGCTTCCCGACGATCAGCGAACTGTGGCTGAGACTGCTCGAAGCGTATCGGGACGCCCCGCGCGACAATTGAGCGATGGCGACCTCGGACGGTTTTCACCCCGACTTCGACGACGTGACGGCAGGGGCACCACGGGTGCACCACGTCCGGGCGTCTGACCTCAGCTCCGACACCGCGCAGTCGGAGGGAATGCGGCGCTTCGCCGCCCTGTCCGGCCGGTCGGTCGGCGCGGCGAAGCTGTGGATGGGCGAGACGCACGTGGCCCCGGGGGCCGTGTCGTCCAACCACCATCACGGCGAGTCCGAGACCGCGATCTACGTGCGCAGCGGTCATCCGGAGTTCGTCTTCCACGACGGCGTCCGGGAGGTACGTGTCGCGACCGCTCCGGGCGACTACGTCTTCGTTCCGCCCTACCTGCCGCATCGCGAAGAAAATCCCGACCCGACGACACCGGCCGAGGTCGTGATCGCCCGCAGCACGCAGGAGGCCATCGTGGTCAATCTGCCGGGGCTGTATCCGCTCTGAGTCGGCGTGCCGATTCAGAGCGCGACGCCGCCACTCAGCCAATTCTCAACGGATTCTTCGGTTTTGGCCAGCCTGGCTCCTAGGCTGCGCAAAGCCACTGTCAGCAGCATGGATTCATGACGAGTGAGCCGCTGTGCGCCGACCTGATCGAACGTTACCTGCGTACCCGCGGAAGCCGGTATTTCCGCGGCAGGCACGACGGCGATTTCTTCTACGTCGCCAACACCCGCCCGCGTCGGCTGCACGTGCACCTCGAGGTGTGCCCCGCGCACGACGACGTGCTGGTGGTTCGGGTGGTTCCCGCGTGTTTCTTCCCCGCCACCGATCGACCGTGGCTGACCCACCTCGCAGACGGCTGGAATCGGCAGGATCGCGAAGTCACCGCGATCGTGCACAATTCCTGCGACCCGCAGCGCATCGGGGTGATCGCGCGCCGGTCGCAGTGGATTCGCGGTGATATCGCCTTCGAGGATTTCTCGCGCTTCGTGGACAACACGATCGCGGCCGCGATCGAACTGTTCGGCGAGCTGACCCCGGTTGTGGAGTGGCACCCGGAGCAGCCGCTGCTGCGCGATGCCGGCTGAGTACCGCCGCCGGGGTATCGGCTCAGACCGCGAGAACGGCGTCCAGTGCCGAATAGAACAGGCCCAGCCCGTCGTCGGACGGCCCGGTCAGTGCCTCGATGGCATGCTCGGGATGGGGCATCAGGCCGACCACCCGCCCGTTGGCCGAGCTGACGCCCGCGATGTCGTGCAGCGAGCCGTTGACGTTGTCGTGGTAGCGGAACACCACCCGGCCCTCGTCCTCGAGCTCGGCGAGCACGTCCCGGGGCGCCACGTAGCGGCCCTCGCCGGATTTGAGGGGGATCAGGATGTCCGCGCCCGGCTCGTACCGCGACGTCCAGGCCGTCGCGGTGGACGCCACCGTCAGCCACACGTCGCGGCAGACGAAATGCAGGCCCACGTTGCGAGTGAGCGCACCGGGCAGCAGCCCCGCCTCGCACAGGACCTGAAAACCGTTGCAGATGCCCAGCACCGGCATCCCGCGTGCCGCGGCGCCGACCACTTCGGCCATCACCGGGGCGAACCGGGCGATCGCCCCCGCCCGCAGGTAGTCGCCGTAGGAGAACCCGCCGGGTACCACCACGGCGTCGACGGCCTTGAGGTCGGCGTCGGCGTGCCAGAGGCTGACGGGTTCGGCGCCGACACGCCGTACCGCGCGGGCGGCGTCGGCGTCGTCGAGCGACCCCGGGAACGTGATGACCCCGACGCGCACCGTCACCTCGCCTCCCGCGTGATCGTCCAGTCCTCGATCACGGTGTTGGCCAGCAGCGACTCCGCGATCTCGGCGAGCACGGAGTCGTCGACGGTGTCGTCGACCTCGAGCTCGAATCGCTTGCCCTGCCGCACATCCGAGATGCCGGGATGACCCAGCCGACCGAGCGCGCCGACAATGGCCTGACCCTGCGGGTCGAGAATCTCCGCTTTGGGCATCACGTTGACGATCACCCTGGCCACCGGCGCCCTCCTCTTCGTGTCGGCGCCAACCTTACCGGTCACAGGCACGAGGCGATGTAGGCCTCGCACAGGGGCGCGGCCATGGCGCTGAGCACCGGCTCGTCGGCCATCGCGGGCCAGGGCACCTGCGGCGGGGCCGACGACCACAGCGTGAGCTCGGCGATCGTGCTGCTCGACGGGTGGGCGAGCAGGTAGGTGTGCACGATGACCGGCCCGGAGATCACCGCGGCCGCGCGGTCGGGCCCGTCGGTGGTGACCGACGGCGATTCCAGCGGTGCCCCGCGCTGGCAGCCGCGCAGCGCGGCGACGGCGTCGCCGAACACCGCGGTCGCGGTCGGGCCGCCGCGGGCCGTATCGCCGCGCCAGTGCAGGATCTGAGCCTGCAGTTGCCACTGGCCTTCTGGGTGCACGACGGTCGCCCGGGCGGCGACCGCGCCGGCGCGCGGGTCGTGCGGGACCGCCGGCGTGGCACACACCTCCTCGAACCGGAACCGGGCGCCGGCGCCGATACCGGTGATCTGCACCGCCAGACCGGCCGGTGCGGGCCAGTGGTAGACGGAGTCCAGCGGCACGGCACGCGCCGGGATCCACGCGGTGGCCGGGACCTGGTCGCAGACGGGCGGGCAGGTTTCCGGCTCCGCCTGCGCGGACACCACGACGACCAGGGAACCCGCCAGGCAACCGGCGATCACGAACATCGCCAGGATCACCCGCATCGGCACCGCCTTCGTCCGGGCACAATCGTAGACATGCAGCTGACGCATTTCGGGCACTCGTGCCTACTCGCCGAATTCGGCCACACCCGCGTGCTCTTCGACCCCGGTACTTTCGCGCACGGCTTCGAGGGGATCACCGGCCTGACGGCCATCCTGGTCACCCACCAGCACCCCGACCACATCGATGCCACGCGGCTGCCCGCACTGCTCGAGGGCAACCCGGACGCCGCGCTGTACGCCGACCCGCAGACGACCGCCCAATTGGGTGAGCCGTGCCGGGAAGTACACGTCGGCGACGAGCTGCGGATCGGGGAGGTGACCGTGCGGGCCGTCGGCGGCAGGCACGCGGTGATACACCCGGAAATCCCTGCGATAGAGAATCTTTCGTATCTGGTGGGCGACGCCGACCATCCGGCCAGGCTGATGCATCCCGGTGACGCGCTGTTCGTGCCCGACGAGCCGGTCGACGTGCTCGCCGCCCCGGCGGCCGCGCCCTGGATGCGCATCTCGGAGGCCGTCGACTACCTGCGCGCGGTCGCGCCCGCGCGCGCGGTGCCCATCCACCAGGGCGTCGTCGCACCCGAGGCCAGGGGCCTCTACTACGGGCGGCTCACCGAGATGACCGACACCGACTTCCAGGTGTTACCCGAGGAAAGCGCGGTCAGCTTCTAGGGCGAGCAGAACTCAGGTGATGTCGTCGGCCGCGCCCCGACCGGCCGCACGCCCGGAGAAGATGCAGCCACCCAGGAAAGTGCCCTCCAGCGCCCGGTAGCCGTGCACGCCGCCGCCGCCGAAGCCCGCCACCTCACCGGCCGCGTACAGCCCGGTGAGCCGGGTGCCGTCGGCCTTGAGCACGCGCGCCTGCAGGTCGGTTTCGATGCCGCCCAGGGTTTTTCGGGTCAGGATGTGCAGCTTGACCGCGATCAGCGGCCCGGCCTTCGGGTCGGTGAGCCGGTGGGGCGCCACCACCCGGGTGAAGCGGTCGCCCAGGTAGCCGCGGGCGGCGCGGATCGCGGTGACCTGCCCGTCCTTGCTGAACCTGTTGGCGACCTCGCGATCGCGGGCGGTCACCTCGGCCGCCACGGTGGAGTAATCCAACGGCGCCACGTCGGGCAGCTTGTTCATCGCGGCCACCAGCTCACGCAGCGAATCGGCGCTGACGAAGTCCGCACCGCGGTCGACGAACGCCTGCACCGGGGCCGGCGGGCCGGAACTGGCCCGGTTACGCAGCAGCGCGCGCACGCTCTGCCCGGTCAGGTCGGGATTCTGCTCCTGGCCCGACAAGGCGAATTCCTTCTCGATGATCCTGGCGTTGAGGATGAACCAGGTGTAGTCGTACCCGGACTTGGTGATGTATTCCAGCGTGCCCAGGGTGTCGAACCCCGGGTACAGCGGGACCGGCAGCCGCTTGCCGGCCCCGTCCAGCCACAGCGACGACGGCCCCGGGATGATCCGGATGCCGTGCAGCGGCCAGACCGGCTCGTAATTGGTGATGCCCTCGGTGTAATGCCACATCCGGTCGGGGTTGATCACCCGCGCACCGGCCCGCTGTGCGATGTCGATCATCCGGCCGTCGACGTGGGCGGGGACGCCGCTGAGCAGCTGCCCGGGGACCCGGCCCATCCGCTCGGGCCAGTTCTTGCGCACCAGATCGTGGTTGCCGCCGATGCCGCCGCTGGTGACGATCACCGCAGGGGCACGAAACTCGAATTGCGCCACCGCTTTTCGCGAGGAAGGCATCCCGCGCGGGGCGGTGCTGGGTTCCAGCACGCTACCCCGGACGCCGGTGACCGCGCCGCCTTCGAGGATCAACTCGTCGACCTGGTGGCGGTGCGCGAAGCGCACGGTCGAGCGGTCGCGCAGCCGGCGGGCGAAGATCTCGACCAGGGCCGGTCCCGTGCCCCAGGTGATGTGGAAGCGCGGCACCGAATTGCCGTGTCCCAGCGCATCGTATCCGCCCCGTTCGGCCCAGCCGACCAGCGGGAAGAGCTTCAGGCCCCGGGCACGCAGCCAACTGCGCTTCTCCCCGGCCGCGAAATCGACGTAGGCGTAGGCCCATTGCCGGGGCCAGTAGTCCTCGTCCCGGTCGAAAGCCGCCGTCCCCAGCCAGTCCTGCAACGCGAGTTCATGGCTGTCGCGGATTCCCAGGCGACGCTGTTCGGGGCTGTCGACGAAGAACAGCCCGCCGAACGACCAGAAGGCCTGCCCGCCCAGGTTGGCGCTGTTCTCCTGGTCGAGGACCAGCACCCGCAGGCCGCGTTCGACGAGTTCGCAGGCCGCCACCAGCCCCGCCAGACCGGCTCCGACGATGATAGCGTCGGCGGCGAACCCGCCGGCCGAAGAATCGCTCATGTCGGATCAGGGTAGTGCCCCGACCGGGCCGCCGGTTCAGGCGGCGTCGACGATCGCCTTGTCGCGCTGCCAGTGGTACACCGTCGGCGTGCAGCCGTGCATCAACGCCAGGTCGACGGCGTCGAGCATCGCCTGGTGCGGGCCCGGCTTGCGCAGCTGGCGGGCGGCGACCGCCACCCGCACCATGCCGTCCCGGCGCGCGATCCGCTCCGCGGACAGCACCACCATCCGGCACCACCAGGGTTCGGTCAGGAACCCTTCGCCGATACCGAGGACCCGGGCGCGCACGGTGGTGTGCCGGACCAGGTCGGTGACCCCGTGCAGGTCCGCGAGCAACCGGAACCCGTTCTGCGGCAGAGCCTTGACGACGCCCGGCGACACCACCCAGCCCGGCGCGGCGAACAGCCGGGTGCGCAGTCCGAGATGCTCGAGGACCCGGTCGGCTGCCGTCAGGCGCAGCTTGGCCTCGTGCGCCCGCAGCATCGCGAACTCGGCGCGCCGCTTCTTGGTGGCCGCGTCGTCGTAGCCGTGCAGCACGATGGCGTCGCCGCCGGCACGCCGCGCGGTCAGCCACTCGACGGTCCGCGGGTCGCGGTCGAGCCGGTAGTCCCCTTTGAGCCTCGGAGCCACCAGCAACGACACCGGCACGTTGCGGGCATCCATTTCCCCGCAGAACGCCTCGACGTCGGCCAAGGTGCCCTCACCTATGCCCGAGATCGAGACGACCAATTTTCCAGACACACCCGTAGTTTGCCGATTCCAAGTTTCGGGACGGTGAAGGACACGCAGACGGCAGGCGTCTATCGCGCCGCCGTGCCGGCCGGCGCGGCGGGCAAACCGTTCCCGGACGCCGACGGCGGGCGCGGGGTTGGCACGGGCCCGCCCGGCGGCCGTCCCGCAAACGGCTGTCGGCGCCGCCGGGGTCGACGGTTCGATATGCTAAATATCGCCATGGAAAAGGCTCCAACCGTCGCCCCACCGCATACCGCCGCCACCCGGCAGCGGGCGGCCGGTGAGCACGACCATCCCGACACGCTGGACGCCGCGCTGCTGCGGGTCGCCGGGGTGTGCACCCTGGCCTCGGTGATGTCCATCCTGGACCTCACCGTCGTCAGCGTCGCCCAGCGCACCTTCATCGCCCAGTTCGCGTCCACTCAGGCGGTGGTCGCGTGGACGATGACCGGCTACACGTTGGCCCTGGCGACCGTGATCCCGGTGACGGGCTGGGCGGCCGACCGGTTCGGCACCAAACGGCTGTTCATGGGCTCGGTCCTGGCGTTCACGCTGGGTTCGCTGCTGTGCGCGTTGGCACCGAACATTCTGCTGCTCATCGTTTTTCGGGCGGTGCAGGGCATCGGGGGCGGCATGCTGTTGCCGCTCGGCTTCACGATCTTGGCCCGCGAGGCGGGCCCCGGGCGGCTCGGCCGCCTCATGTCGATCCTGAGCATCCCCATGCTGCTCGCCCCGATCTGCGGGCCGATCCTGGGCGGTTGGCTCATCGACACCGCCGGCTGGAGATGGATCTTCTTGATCAACCTGCCGATCGGCCTCGTCACGACCGCCCTCGCGGCGATCGTGTTTCGCAAGGATCAGCCTTCGCGGTCGGAGACATTCGACGTCGTCGGCGTGCTGCTGCTCTCCCCCGGCCTGGCGACGTTCCTGTTCGCGGTGTCCTCCATCCCGGGTCGCGGCGCCGTGGCGGATCGGCACGTGCTGATACCGGCGGCGATCGGGCTGGCGCTGATCGTGGCCTTCGTCCTGCACGCCTGGCACCGGACGGATCACCCGCTGATCGACCTGCGGCTGTTCAAGAACCCGGCGGTCACCCAGGCCAACGTGACGATGACGGTGTTCGCGGTCGCGTTCTTCGGGGCCGCGCTGTTGCTTCCGAGCTACTTCCAGCAGGTGTTCCACCAGACACCCACGCAGGCCGGAGTGCACATGATCCCGCAAGGGCTCGGCGCGATGCTGACCATGCAACTGGCCGGCCCGATCGTGGACCGGCGGGGGCCCGGCAAGGTCGTGCTCGTCGGCATCGCGCTCATCACCGCCGGCCTGGGCACGTTCACCTACGGCGTGGCCGGGCAGTCGAGCTACCAACCCACGCTGCTGACCGGGCTCACGATCATGGGCCTGGGCATGGGCTGCGTCATGATGCCCCTGTCGGTGGCGTCGGTGCAGGCGCTGGCCCCGCACCAGATCGCCCGCGGTTCGACGCTGATCAGCGTCCTGCACCAGGTGGGCGGCTCGATCGGGACGGCGCTGATGTCGGTGGTCCTGACGAGCCAGTTCAACCGCAGCGAAAACATCGGCGCCGCAAACAAGATGGCGTTGCTGCAGCGGAACGCGGCCAGGCTCGGTGTGCCGCCCGACAAGTCCGCGGTCCCGCAGCGGGCGCTGACCCAGCACTTCGCCGGTGACCTGCTGCACGACCTCTCGCACGCCTACACCGCGGTGTTCGCGCTCGCGGTGGTGCTGGTGGCGTCCACCCTCATCCCCGCCTGGTTCCTGCCGAGGCGGCCCGCCGGCGAATTCCTCAGTCCGGCTGAGTGACCCGGCTTATCCACGGCCGTAGCGGCCGGGATCGGCGACGGCCAGCAACCACGCGTACTGGAACGCGGTCTCCTGCCACGCCTTGTATCGACCGCTGACGCCGCCGTGGCCGGCGTTCATCTGCGTCTTCAGCAGCACCGGAGCACCGTCGGTGTTGGCGTGGCGCAGCGCCGCGACCCACTTGGCCGGCTCCACGTAGTACACCCGGGTGTCGTTCAGCGACGTCATCGCCAGGATCGCCGGATACGGCTTCTCCTCCACGTTCTCATACGGCGAATACGACTTCATGTAGGCGTAGACGTCCTTGTCGCTCAACGGGTTTCCCCATTCGTCCCACTCGGTGACGGTGAGCGGCAGGGAGGGGTCCAAGATCGTGGTCAAGGGGTCGACGAACGGGACCTGCGCGAGGATACCGGCGAACAGGTGCGGCGCCAGATTGGCCACCGCTCCCATCAGCAGGCCGCCCGCGCTGCCACCCAAGGCCACCAGCTGCCGCGGGCTGGTCAGCCCAGAGTCCACCAGATGCCTTGCTGCCGCTACGAAGTCGCTGAAACTGTTCTTCTTGGCCAGCAGCTTGCCGTGCTCGTACCACAGCCGGCCCATCTCGCCGCCGCCGCGGACATGGGCGATGACGAACACCATGCCGCGGTCCAGCAGCGACAGCCGGGCGATGGAGAACGCCGGATCGGTGCAGATCTCGTAGGCGCCGTAGCCGTAGAGCAATGTCGGAGCCGGGAATTCGGTCCCGGCTCGGTACACGATCGACAAGGGGACGCGGGTGCCGTCGTCGGCACGCGCCCAGTCGCGCCGCTCCACGTAGTCGCCGGGCCGGTAGTCGCCGAGCACGGGTTGTTCCCGCAGTAGTGTCCGCTGCCCGGTGGCCAGGTCGATATCGTAGATCCGCACCGGGGTGACGAAGGACCCGACCCTGATCCGCAGCTTCGGGGAATCCCAGCTAGGGTCGGCGCCCGCGCTGACCCACATCAGTGCGGAGTCCGATGAAATCTCCTCGGGCTCACCGTAACCGCCGTCGGCGTTCAGAGGCCACAACTGGACGCGGGGCAGCGCCTCGCGCCGGTAGCTCACCACCAGGTGGTCGGCGAACGCGTCCACGGCCTCGAGCCGGACGTCGTCGCGGTGCTCGATCAGGGTGCGCTGCCGCGTGGGATCCTCGACCGGGGATTCGACCAGCGTGAAGTTGACCGCGCCGTCGTTGTGCAGGATCAGGAACCGGTCGCGGCCCCCGACCACCGCGTGTTCCACCGAGTAGTCGACGCCCTCGCGGCGTGGCAGTACGACGCTGAACCCCGCGTCCGGGTCGGCGGCGTCCGCGTACCGCCACTCGGAGGTGATCGCCGAGGCCGCGTTGAGCAGGACGTAGGCCTTGCTCCGGGTCAGCCCCACCCCGAGCCAGAACCGTTCGTCGGCCTCGTGATACACCAGTTCCGCTGGCTCGCCGGAGCCGAGCCGGTACCGCCAGACCTTGTCGGGGCGGTGGGCCGGATCCAGGGTCAGGTAGTACACGGTGCGGTTGTCGGCCGCCCACGTTCCCCCGGCCGCGATGTCGGCAATCTCGTCCCCGAATCGCTCGCCGGTGCGTAAGTCTTTGAACCGCAACGTATAACGTTCGTCGCCGACCGTGTCGACGGAGTACGCCAGCAGGTTGCCGTCCAGGCTGACCATGGCCGTGCCGAGCGCGAAGAACTCGTGGCCCTCGGCCTCGGCGTTCGAGTCGAGCAGGATCTGCTCACCGGGCACCACGGTGTTCTCGTCCAGCTTCGGCGGGATCCAGTCGCCGGGATCGGCGATCGGGCAACGACACTGGACGCGGTACTGCTTGCCCTCGAACGTCCGGGAGTAGTACCACCAGTCGCCCTGCCGGGTAGGTACCGACAGGTCGGTTTCCTTGGTGCGCGCCTTGATCTCGTCGAAGATCTGCCGGCGCAGCGGTTCGAGGTGCTCCGTCATCGCATCGACATAGTGGTTCTCGGCCTCGAGGTGGGCGATGACTTCCGGGTCGGCCTTGTCGCGCAGCCATTCGTAGGGGTCGACGAAGACGTCGCCGTGGTGCTCGCGCCGGGTCTCGACCCGCTTGGCCACCGGGGGCCGGGGCGTGTCGCGGGACGTGGCGGTCATGCGCCCGGCCCGATCCAGTCATCGAAGCTCAAGCCGGAAATCCGTTCGTAGGCATTGATGTATCGATCACGGGTGGCCTCGATGATGTCGCCGGGCAACGGCGGCGGGGGCTGTGAACCGTGCCGGTCCCAGCCGGACTCGGGACCGGTGAGCCAGTTGCGGACGAACTGCTTGTCGAAGCTCGTCTGCACCACCCCGGCGCGGTAATCCGCGGCCGGCCAGTACCGCGAGGAATCCGGTGTGAAGATCTCGTCGGCCAGCAGCAGGTTGCCCTCACGGTCGGTGCCGAACTCGAACTTGGTGTCGGCGATGATGATGCCCTTCGTCAGCGCGTGTTCTGAGGCCTGGACGTAGATCTGCAGGGTTAGGTCGCGCAGCTGCTCGGCGCGCGCCCCGCCCACCAGCTCTACTACCCGGGAGAACGAGATGTTCTCGTCGTGGTCCCCCAGCGCGGCTTTGCTGGCCGGGGTGAACAGCGGTGCGGTGAACTTGCTGGCCTCGACCAGGCCGGGCGGCAACGCGATGCCGCACACCTTTCCGCTCGCCTGGTAGTCCAGCAGACCCGACCCGGTCAGGTAGCCGCGGGCCACGCATTCGACCGGCAGCATCTCCAGCTCGCGCACCACCAACGCGCGGCCCAGCACCTCGTCGGGGATGCGCGGATCGTCGGGCGGACCGGCGAGGTGGTTGGGCGCGTCGACGAAGCCGAAGAAGAACACGCTCATCGCGGTCAGGATGCGGCCCTTGTCCGGGATGGTGCTGTCCAGGACGTAGTCGTACGCCGAGATCCGGTCGGTGGCAACCAGCAGCAGGTGCTCGCCGTCGACGCGGTACAGCTCACGGACCTTACCGCTGGCCAGATGCCGGTAATCGGACAGTGCGGGACGCATCCGGCCAGCCTATCGGGCGCCGGAAACGGACCCCGGTGCCGGGAGCTGTGCTGGGATCGAAGGATGCGCTCGCGTTTTCTGCCCTACGCCACCACCCCCGGCCGGCTGGCTGCCCAGCTGTTCAGCGACTTCGCCGTCTTCTTCTGGACGGGGATCTGGCTGCTCGTCGGCCTGGCCGTCTACGACGCCGTCTCGACGATCGCCGAGGCCGGTCGCCAGGTGGAGGCCGGTGCGCACGGCGTCGCCGGCAGCCTGGCGTCGGCCGGTCAGGGTGCCGGGCACATCCCGCTGCTGGGCGACGCGGTCAGCACGCCGCTCACCTCTGCCAGCCAGGCCGCACTCGAGATCGCCGGCGCCGGAAGCACCCTGGACACCACCGGCAGCTGGCTGGCGGGGCTGCTCGCCATGGCCGTCATCGCCCTGCCCATCCTGATCGCCGTCCTGCCGTGGCTGTTCCTGCGCCTGCGGTTCTTCCGCCGCAAGCTGGCGGCCACCACCCTGGCCGCCACCCCGGCCGGCGAACAGTTGCTGGCCCTGCGGGCGTTGACGAACCGCTCACCGCGCAAGCTGGCCGCCGTCAGCGCGGACCCGGTCGGTGGGTGGCGTTACGCGGATCCCTACACGATCCGGGCGCTGGCCGCCCTGGAGCTGCGGTCGGCCGGCATCACGATCCCGAACCGCTAGGGGGCCGCCGGCTCAGGGCGCGAACCGACAACAGCAGCCCGCCAACAGCCATGGCCGACCACGCCGCGAACGCGTCCCAGAAGAACACCAGCGAGACGGTGACCAGTGACGGTCGTCCGGTCTCGACCGCCATGGTGCAACTCGCCACCGAATACATCCCCAGCGGAAACACGAACGCCCACCATATGCCGGCGAAGTTCAGCGTGCCGGGGCTCCGGTTGATCCAGTGCAGGGTGAAATAGACCAGCGGCGGTATCCACAGGCTCGCCGCCACCCAGGTCACGACGGTGACGACGCGCACCGGCCCGGCCAGCCAGGCGGGCGCCAACGCGTGGATGTTGTCGCCGGCCAGCGTCGCAATGGCCAGGCCGCCCATCAGGATCCAGGCGTCGGGCTCGAATCCGTCCCGGTCCCTGCGATCGGCGACGGTGCGCCACAACGCCAGCCAGGTCACCAGGGCGTAGAGGCACAGCGCCGCAACCCAGACCGGGACGGCCACGGCCAGCCACCGCTGGTCGACGGGGTGCCGGGCCATCCTGGTGGCCGCGATCGCCAGGCCCGAGGTCCCCACGCTGGCCAGCTCCCAGGCGCCGTGCGCGCGGTCGCGCAGCTCCCGCCACGAAAGCGCGGACATGTTGCGGATGCTGAGCACGATGAGCACCAGCCAGGCCGGCAGCGCGACCAGACCAAGCGCCCGCACCAGGACGGGATGAGCGTCCAGCCGGCTGTCCAGCACCGCACACGCGGCGACAAAAGTGAACAGCCGCAACGTGACATCGGGATCGTGCAGATCCCAGCGCACGACCCGGCGCCTGAAGAGCACCAGGGCGACGAGCACCAGCAGACCCAGCGACGCCAGAACGCCCGTCGTCTCGCTGATTCCGGGATAGTGGTGGTTTTCGGCGGCGATGGACAACACACCGGTCGCCATCACCGCGGCGAACACGTCTGGTGACGGCTCGACGGCGGCGAGCCGGTTCGTCATGGCGTCCGGTGCAGCTCCACGACGAGGTGCCGGATACCGGTGTGCCGGTTGCTGCGCGTCCATTCGGCGGGCCGCACGACGTGGACGGCACCGAAACGCGTGAACAGCTCCTCGAACAGGACCCGCAGCTCGAGCCGGGCCAGGTTGGCGCCCAGGCAGTAGTGCACTCCCTGCCCGAAGCCCAGGTGCGGATTGGGCTTTCGGGCGATGTCGAACTCGTCGGCGCGGTCGAAGACACCGGCGTCGCGATTGGCCGAGCCTTCCCAGATCTGGACCTTCTGCCCCGCCCGAACCGGCTGGCCGCCCAGCGTGATGTCGCGGGTCGCGGTCCGCCGCTTCGACGGGGACGGCGAGGTCCACCGCACCATTTCCTCGACGGCCGTGGGCAGCATCCCGAAATCCTCACGCAGCAAACGCAATTGGTCGGGGTGCTCGGCCAGCGCCAGCAGCCCGCCGGCGACCGCATTGCGCGTCGTCTCGGCACCGGCGCTGAACAGCAGGCTGAAGAACAGGTAGAGCTCGAGATCCGACAGGGCCGGCGCCCCATCGGTGTCGTCGGCGTCCTCCAGCATGGCGTTGGCGACGACGGACAGCATGTCGTCGGTCGGCTCGGCGCGTTTGGCGGCGATCAACTCCTGGCCGTAGGCGTACATCCGCGATCCGGCCTCCTCGGCCGACAGCTGCGATAATTTGGCCTTGCGCGAGCCGCCGAAGTCGAATTGCGGCTCGATGGCCTCGAACAGCCAATGCCGCTCGGACTCGGGCACACCCAGCAGGATGCAGATCATCTGCATCGGCAGTTCGGCGGCGATGTCGACCAGGAAGTCGAACGGCTCACCGGCCACCACCGCATCCAGCAGAACGCGGGCCCGGGCGCGCAGGTCGTCCTCGACGCGCCGGATCATCCGCGGCGTCAACCCGGAACTGACCAGGCGCCGGATCTGCGAGTGCCGGGGGTCGTCCATCATGTTGAGCACCTGACCCGCGATGGCCAGGTCCTGCAGCAGCGTGCCGCCGAACGGCCGCTCCCCGCCGGTCACCGACGAATACGTCACCGGGTCCTTCAGCACCGCAAGCGTTTCCGCGTACGTGGCGACGGACCAGAAGCCCTCGCCGTCGGGGGTGTTGTCGGTCGGCTCGTGCCAGTAGACCGGCGCCTCGCGGCGGTGCACGGCGAACAGCTCGTGCGGAAAGCCGTGGGCGAAGTTGTCCAGATCGGTGAAGTCGATTTCCGCGAGCGCCGGACTCACAGGATCGCCCCGGGTCGGTATTTGGCCGCGTCGGGATGGCGGGCCACCAGCGCGTCCACCGCGGCCACGACCTCGTCGACCTGATCGCCGGCGGCCCCGGTGAAGGCCTTCTTGTCGGCCAGCGCGGCGTCCAGCGCCGCGCGGTCCAGCGGCAGCCGCGGATCGGCGGCCAGCCGCTCCAGCAGGTCGGGCTCGGCGCCGCGTTCGCGCATGTCCAGCGCGGTGGCCACGGCGTGTTCGCGGATCACATGGTGGGCGGCCTCGCGCCCCATCCCGGCGCGCACCGCCGCGATCAGCACCCTGGTGGTGGCCAGGAACGGCAGGTAGCGGTCCAGCTCGCGGGTGATCACTGCCGGGTAGGCGCCGAACTCGTCGAGCACGGTCAAAAACGTCTCGATCTGCCCGTCTACGGCAAAGAAGCTGTCCGGCAACGCCACCCGCCGCACCACCGAGCAGAACACGTCGCCCTCGTTCCACTGCGCGCCGGCCAGCTCGGCGGCCATCGAGGCGTAGCCGCGCAGCACGACCTGCAGCCCGTTGACCCGCTCGCAGCTGCGGGTGTTCATCTTGTGCGGCATCGCCGACGAGCCGACCTGCCCCGGAGCGAAGCCCTCGGTGACCAGTTCGTGCCCGGCCATCAGCCGGATCGTGTGGGCCAGCGACGACGGCCCGGCGCCCAGCTGCACCAGGGCGGAGATGGCATCGTGGTCCAGCGACCGGGGGTAGACCTGCCCGACGCTCGTCAAAACCGTTGTGAAGCCGAGAAACTCGGCCACCCGGCGCTCGAGCACGCCGAGCTTAGCCGCATCGCCGTCGAGCAGGTCGAGCATGTCCTGCGCGGTGCCCATCGGGCCCTTGATCCCGCGCAGCGGGTACCGGTCGATCAGCTCGCGCAGCCGGGTCAACGCGACCAGAGTCTCCTGCGCCGCCGAGGCGAAGCGCTTGCCCAGCGTGGTGGCCTGCGCGGCGACGTTGTGGCTGCGCCCGGCCATCACCAGGTCCCGATAGGTCACCGCGTGCTCGGCGAGGCGCGCCACCACCGCAACCCCGTGGGAGAAGACCAGTTCCAGCGACCGCCGAATTTGCAGCTGCTCGACGTTCTCGGTCAGGTCGCGGCTGGTCATCCCCTTGTGCACGTGCTCGTGGCCGGCCAGCGCATTGAATTCCTCGATGCGGGCTTTGACGTCGTGGCGCAGCGCGCGTTCCCGCCCCGCGATCGAGGCGAGATCCACGTCGTCGAGCACCCGCTCGTAGTCGGCGATCGCCTCCGCGGGTACGGAGACTCCCAATTCCGCCTGGGCCCGCAGCACGGCCAGCCAGAGCCGGCGCTCAGCGGCGACCTTGGCCTCCGGCGACCAGATCGCGACCATCTCGGCGCTGGCGTAGCGGGAGGCCAGCACGTTCGGAACGCTCACAAGCACACAGCTTACGGTCGGGCGCGGCGGCGGCGGGCCGGCTCTGCCCCGCGAGCCGAGACTCGGCGCAGCCGTCACGTATGCCACACGAGCCTCGGCGCCGGCGGACACATTTTCTGGCCGCCTTTGAGCGACAAAATCGGGTGTCCGCCGCGTTGTCGCTCAAAGGCGGGCACAACGAGCGCCCTTCCTGGCAGCGACCGATATGGCGCATCTGACCGGTAAATGACCCAAGGCGACCAGACGCGCGACAACTTCCGGCGGAGCTCATGGAAGCGTGCACGGGAATCGGCGAGCAGGTGCCAGACGATGACCAGGATAGAGCGGGCGACCGCGACGAGGGCCTTGAGCTTGCCGCGGCGCTTGACGATCCGGCGGTAGCGCTGGCCGAGGAAGGTGTCAGTTCGCGCGGCCGCGGCGGCGGCCTGGCCGAGGGCGCCTTTCAGGTACGGGGTGCCCTTGCCGGTGTTGCCGCCGCGGGTGACGGGCCCGGACTAGATGGTGCGCGGGCACAGCTTGGCCCACGCCACCGGGTGGCCGGGGGTGGGGAAACGGGTCATGCCCAGCCCGATCTCGGCGATGATCACTTGGGGGTTGCGTTTGCCGACGCCGGTGATCTCGTCGAGGCGCTCGAGGACACTCAGCCGCGCGCACTCGGCCTCGATGGTGGGATTCACTTCGAGGCAGCGTCCCGCCGGTGAGTCCGGCCGTACGAGCTGGCTGGTGCCCGGCATCGGATCCGTCACCTGCGTCGGGTGCGGCGGTGTCGTGTCGTCGCCGCCACCGTGGTCGACCGCGGCGGCCTCGGGCAACTCGGTGATCAGGTCCTCGATCCGGCGGCTAAGGGTGTTGATCTGGGCGCTCAGCGCGTCGCTCTGGTTCAGCAGCATCCGGGCCAGCTCGGCCAGCCGCCGCGCATCGCGTTCCCCGGCGATGAGCGCCTCGCTCATGTCCCGGGTCGACATCGTATCGAGACGGGACGCTACGACCGACACCTTGATCAACGCATCTTCCAGCAATTTTTCCAGCCGCTGCCAGTACCGGCTGCGTTCGCGGGTCAGGTCCTCGCGCAGCCGGGTGTAGTCGCGCAGCCGCCGGATCTCGGCCGGGGGCACGAACGACGGCCGCAGCAGGCCCTTCTCGGTCAACTTGGCCAGCCCTGCCGCGCAGGACCGCCGGCCCACCGCCGCACGCCCTACCCTGTGCGGGTGTACTTCGCGGGTGTGGACCTGGCCTGGGCCGGGCGCAACCCGACCGGTGTCGCGGTCGTCGACGCGCGGGGCCGCCTGGTGCACGTCGGGACCGTCCGCGACGACGCCGCGATCCTCGCCGCGTTGCACCCGTACGTGCAGGGCGACTGCCTGGTCGCCTTCGACGCCCCGCTGGTGGTGACCAATCCCGCCGGACCGCGGCCGGCCGAGGCGGCACTCAACCGCGACTTCCGCCGGTTCGAAGCCGGCGCCCATCCGTCCAACACCGCCAAACCGGAGTTCGCCGACGGCCCCCGCGGCGCGCGGCTGGCCGGGGCGCTCGGTCTCGAGATGGACCCGTGGTCGCCGGCCGGGCGGCGCGCCATCGAGGTCTACCCGCACCCGGCGACGGTGGTGTTGTTCCGACTGACGCGCACCCTCAAGTACAAGGCCAAGCCCGGCCGTGACCTCGAGGGCCTCAAAGCCGAGTTGCTGCTGTTGATGGAGGGCCTCGCGGACGCCGCGGTGCCGATGCGCGTGGCCGGCCACGACGGCTGGACCGCGCTGCGCGCGCAGGTCCTCGCCGCGCGACGCAAAAGCGAACTGCGCCGCGCCGAGGATCCGGTCGATGCCGTCGTGTGCGCCTATGTGGCGCTGTACAGCCACCGGCGCCCGGACGCTGTCACGATCTACGGCGACGTCGCCAGCGGGTGCATCGTCACCCCGTCGCTGCCGTAGTCAGCGGGTGTCCGACAACACGGGCGACGGTTCGGCGCCCGCGCGCCGCTTCTCCCAGCGCCGGCTGACCAGGCGGCTGACCAGCGCGATCACCACCCCGCTGGAGATCATGATCGCGGCCAGCACGTACTGCTGCACGGGACGGCCGAAGAAGGGCATCAACAGCAGCACCGACGACAGGAAGCCGATAACCGGTAGCGGGGTCGGCGTCCTGAAGTGGGGCCGCCCGGCCGTCGAGGTGTCGCGGCGCAGCACCAGCACCGCGACGTTGACCATGGTGAACACCGCCAGCAGCAGCAACGACGTGGTGCCGCTGAGCACCGAGATCGCGTCCCTGTTCGCAAAGGCCGTCACATAGAGGATCAGCCCCAACGCGATCGCCGTGGTGAACAGCACGGCGACCCACGGCGACCGGCGGGTCGGACTGACCACGCCCAGAAACGACGGCAGCACGCCCTCGCGGGCCATCCCGTAGATGAGCCGGCTGGCCATCAGCATGCCGAGCAGCGCGGTGTTGGACACCGCGACCATCGAGATGAAGGGCAGGATGATCTTGGTCGGCAACGCGGGCGCCGCCGCCTGGACCACGTCGACGAGCGGCGTGTCGCTGGCCTGCAGCGCCTTGACCGGCACCACCGCCACGGAGACGATCGCCACCAGCGTGTAGATGACCGCCGCGATGCTCAGCCCGGACAGCAGGACCTTCGGGAACGTCTTCACCGGGTCCTTGGTCTCTTCGGCCATGTTGACCGAATCCTCGAATCCGGCCATGGCGAAGAATGCCAGCGACGTCGCGGCGGTCAGGGCGACGAACAGGTTCTTGTCGCCGACGTTGAACGCGATCACCCGCGAGTAGTGGGCGTGGCCGCCCCTGACCGACGCCCACAGCCCGACGACGATCACCATCACCAGCCCGGTGATCTCGATGAGGGTGAGCACCACGTTGAGCTTCGCGCTCTCCTGCATGCCGCGCAGGTTCACCACCGCCAGCGCCACCATGAAAAGCAGCGCGACGACGACCACGCCCTTGGTACCCCAGAAGAGCTTGAACGCGACGATGAAGTTGGACCCGAAGAACCTCGACGCGGTCGCCGCCCCCGTGATGCCGGTGCACATCACCAGGAAGGCGACCATGAAGGTGACGAAGCGGTTGCCGAACGCCTTGTGCACGTACAGCGCGGTACCGGCGGCCCGCGGGTATTTGGTCACCAGCTCCAGGTAGCTGCACGCGGTCACCGTCGCGATCCCGAAAGCCAACAGGAACGGAACCCATGCCGCGCCGCCGACCTCGGCTCCCACGTCACCGATCAGGGCGTAGATTCCGGTGCCCAGCATGTCACCGACGATGAACAACAGCAGCACGCCCGGCCCCATGACCCGATGCAGGTGAGACTCGCCGGTGTCTGCCCCGTCCATGGTTCCTCCCCGGAAGTCGGCTTTGGACTTCCTACCACGCTGCCAGAGCGGTCTAAACACACTTCAGTACTACGCGATGTAGCGCGCGGCGCTGCCGTGCTCGTTGTGACGGAGTCAGATCCGGACGGGTCGCTGGTCGATGGGCGCGAGGACGTCGATGAGGTCGACCACGGTGTCCAGCGCCGCCGACCGGGGGTCGCGACCTTCCACCAGGGCCGAGACAACCGACCCGTCGACGGCACAGATCAGGGTGCACACCAGTTCGATGTGGACGGAGCGGCCCGACCGCTCGAGCGCCTCGGCGACGGCCTCGGCGCGCTGCCGCAGGCTGGGGCGCATGGTCTCCGCCAGCGCCGACAGCCGGGTGCATGCGATGTGCCGCTCGTACCGCGAAATCAGCTGATCGGTGAGTCCCGGCCCGGAAACGTCCCCCACCAGCAGGTCTACCAACACCTCGGCGGTGGTTTCGGGTCCCCGGCGGCGCCGGGACAGCGCGGCGACCCGGGCGCGCAGCTGCGCCACCTCGATCATCCCGATGTGCTCGACGGCGCGTGCGATCAGATCGTCGAGCGACGAGAAGTAGTACGTGGTCGACGCCAGCGGCAGGCCGGCGCGCCTGGCGACCGCCCGGTGCCGCACCGCCTCGAACCCGCCCTCCGCAAGCAGCTCGGCGGCAGCGCTCACGAGCGCATACCGGCGACGCTCTCCTTTTGGAGTAACTGCTGCGGTCACGAGTAGCCATCGTGCCAGTCAAAGTGGTACTGCATTGCCATTTTCGCCAAACGGCCCACCGAACGAACATGGCATGATGGCCCGCATGCCCGACTTGAGCCGCCGCGCCGTGCTGAGGCTCGGGGCCGGCGCGGCCGTCGGCGCGGTGGGCGCGTATGCGCTCGATATCCTGCTCAAGCCCCGCGCGTCCCAGGCCATGCCGGTCTCCAGGACCGGCACCGGCCCACCGATGGCGCCGGCCGCCCCCCGCGAACCCACCCCCTCGAGTCAGCCCGCCCCCACCATGGTCACGGGCTCCTTCGTGTCGGCGGCGCGCGGCGGCATCACCACCAACTGGGCGATAGCCCGCCCGCCCGGCCAGACCAGGCCGCTGCGGCCGGTGATCGCGCTGCACGGCAAGGGCAGCGACGCGGCCACCGTGATGGCCGGCGGCGTCGAGCAGGGGCTGGCCCAGGCCGTCGACGCAGGATTGCCGCCGTTTGCGGTGGTCGCGGTCGACGGCGGGGGCGGCTACTGGCACAAGAGGGCGTCCGGCGAGGACAGCGGGGCCATGGTGCTCGACGAGCTGATCCCGATGCTGAGCACCCAGAGCCTGGACACCTCCCGGGTGGCGTTCCTGGGCTGGTCGATGGGTGGCTACGGCGCCTTGCTGCTCGGCGGCCGGCTGGGCCCCGCACGCACCGCGGCGATCTGCGCGGTGAGCCCCGCCCTGTGGCTTTCTCCGGGGGCGGCCGCGCCCGGCGCGTTCGACGCGCCCGCGGACTTCGCGGCCAACTCGGTTTTCGGCATGCCGGCGCTGGGGTCCATCCCGATCCGGGTGGACTGCGGCGACAGCGACCCCTTCTACGCCGCGACCAAACAGTTCGTCGCCCAACTGCCCAACCCTCCGGCGGGCGGCTTCTCCCCCGGTGGGCACAACGCGGCGTACTGGAGCTCGCAACTGCCCGCCGAGCTGACCTGGCTCGCGCCGCTGCTGACGGCCTGACGCTTCCCCACGAGCGTTACCCTCGCGAAGGTGACCGCGCCTTTCGACTGGAGCTTCCCGTACGCCTGGCCGCGCAAGCCCGTGCTGGCGCACAACGTGGTGTGCACGTCGCAACCGCTGGCCGCCCAGGCGGGCCTGCGCATGCTCGCCGAGGGCGGCAGCGCGGTGGATGCCGCGGTTGCCGCCGCGATCACCCTCACCGTGGTGGAGCCGGTGTCCAACGGCATCGGCTCGGACGCCTTCGCGATCGTCTGGGACGGCGAGCGGATGCACGGGCTCAACGCGTCGGGCCGCTCACCCGGGGCCTGGACACCGGAGTACTTCGGCGGCAACGCCGTTCCCGCGCTCGGCTGGAACTCGGTGACCGTCCCGGGCGCGGTGTCGGCATGGGCCGAGCTGCACGCGCGGTTCGGCAGGCTCCCGTTCGAGCGCCTCTTCGGGCCCGCGATCTCCTACGCCCGCAACGGGTTTCTGGTCTCACCGACCGTCGCCGAGCAATGGGCGGCGCAGGTGCCGCTGTTCGCGGACCAACCCGGCTTCGCCGAGACGTTCGCGCCGGGCGGGCGGGCACCCGCCGCCGGTGAGCTGTTTCGGCTGCCCGACCACGCGGCCACGCTGGAGAAGATCGCCGACACCCGCGGCGAGGCGTTCTACCGCGGTGAACTGGCCGCCCGCCTCGAGGCGCACGCGTCGGCCAACGGCGGCGCCCTGCGCGCCGACGATCTGGCCGCGCACCGCGCCGACTGGGTCGGCACGATCGACGCCCCCTACCGCGGGTACACCGTCCACGAGATCCCGCCCAACGGCCAGGGCGTCGTGGCGCTGATCGCGCTGGGCATCCTCGAGCATTTCGACATGGCCTCGCTGCCGGCGGATTCCGCCGACAGCGTGCACCTGCAGATCGAAGCGGTGAAACTGGCTTTCGCCGACGCCCAGGCCTACGTCTCCGACATCGAGCACATGCCGGTCGGCCCGCAGCACCTGCTGGACAGGGACTACCTGCGGCGGCGCGCCGCGCTGATCGACCGGAATCGGGCCAGGCCCGCATTCGCGGGCACCCCGGGCGGGGGCACCGTGTACCTGACCGCCGCCGACGCCGCCGGGGCGATGGTGTCGATGATCCAGTCGAACTACATGGGGTTCGGCTCGGGCGTGGTGGTACCGGGCACCGGAATCTCGCTGCAGAATCGGGGCGCGAACTTCGTTGCGACACCAGGGCATCCGAACCGGGTCGGGCCGCGAAAGCGGCCCTACCACACCATCATCCCGGGCTTTGTCACCAGGGACGGCGTGCCGGTGATGAGCTTCGGGGTGATGGGCGGCACGATGCAGCCCCAGGGCCACGTGCAGGTGATGGTGCGGATCGCCGACCACGGCCAGAACCCGCAGGCGGCCTGCGACGGCCCCCGGTTCCGGTGGGTGGACGGCATGCAGGTCAGCTGCGAACGGGGTTTCCCGCCGGCCACGCTGGACGAACTGCGCCGGCGCGGGCACGACCTGGTCACCGTGGAGGACTACAACCAGTTCGGCAGCTGCCAAGCGATCTGGCGCCTGGGCGACGGGTATCTCGCGGCCAGCGACCCGCGCCGCGACGGCCAGGCCGCCGGTTTCTAGACGCGGATCTTGCCTTCCGACGCCAGCAGCGCGATGTCGCTGCGGAAGTGGCTGCCCGGCAACCTGATCGAGTCGATGATGCCGTATGCCTGGGCCCGGGCGGCGGAGAGGTCGGCGCCGACGCCCACCACGGACAGTACCCGGCCACCCGAGGAGACGATCGCACCGTCGTCGCGACGCGCCGTCCCAGCGTGCAGCACCCCGTCGGCCTCGGAGCCGGTGATGACGTCGCCGACCCGCGGTCGCCCGGGATAGTTCTCCGCCGCCAGCACCACCGTGACCGCGGCGCCGTCACGCCAGCGCAGCTCGCCGAAGTCGGCCAGCGCGCCGGTGCCCGCCGCGTACAGCAACTGGCCGAGCGGCGACTCCAGCAGCGCCAGCACCGCCTGGGTTTCCGGATCCCCGAAGCGGCAGTTGAATTCGATCACCGCGGGCCCCTTCGCGGTGATCGACAGTCCGACGTAGAGCAGGCCGGAGAAGGAGTTCCCCCGTGCAACCATCTCGGCCGCAACGGGTTCGACGATGGTGCCGACCACTTCCCGGTAGACGTCGTCGGGCAGCCACGGCAGCGGCGCATAGGCGCCCATGCCGCCGGTGTTGGGTCCGGTGTCGCTCTCCCCGACGCGCTTGAAGTCCTGCGCCGGCAGCAGGGGCACCACGGTCGTGCCGTCGACCACGCAGAACAGCGACACCTCGGGACCGTCGAGAAAGGACTCCAGCAGCACCGGGTGGCCGGCCTCGAGCAGCCCGGCGGCATGGGCGCGCGCGACGTCCCGGTCCGGTGTCACCACCACGCCCTTGCCGGCGGCCAGCCGGTCATCTTTCACCACCCAGGCCGGATCGCCGGCGGGAGGCCCGAACCGCTCCAGGGCGGCATCCAGATGCGCTGGGTTGTCGACGATCTCGCTCGTCGCGGTGCGCACGCCCGCCGCGGCCATGACGTCCTTGGCGAACGCCTTGGAGCCTTCGATACGAGCGGCGTCCCGGCTGGGCCCGAAGCACACGATGCCGGCGCCGCGCACGGCGTCGGCCACCCCGAGTACCAGCGGAACCTCGGGGCCGATGACGACCAGGTCGGCGCGCACCGTGCGCGCCAGGGCGACGACGTCCTCGCTCGAGGTCACGTCGACGTCGTGCTGCTCGGCGATCCGGGCCGTGCCGGCGTTGCCGGGAGCGATCGCCAGTCCGGTGACCTCCGGATCTCTCCGCAGCGCCAGCAGGAGCGCATGTTCACGGGCACCGGAGCCGATCACCAGGACGCGCACGACACGTCACTCTAGCGGGCCGGCCGGCAGGCGATCGGCTACCTCGGCAGTACGGCCTCGATGGCCTCGACGACCTCCGGCGCATCGGGCTCCGTGCGTGGCCGGAAGCGTCCCACCACCGTCCCGCCGGGGGCGATGAGGAACTTCTCGAAGTTCCATTGCACGTCACCTGCTGCGCCGGCGGCGTCGGGCGTCTTGGTCAGCTCCGCGAACAGCGGATGCCGGCCCGGCCCGTTGACCTCGGTCTTGGCCAAGAGCGGGAACGTCACACCGTAATTCGTGGAGCAGAAGGTCTGAATCTCCTCGGCGGTGCCGGGCTCCTGGCCCATGAACTGGTTGCAGGGCACCCCGATCACCGTCAGACCGCGCTCGGCGTAGTCCTGCGCGAGTCGTTCCAGCGCGCTGTACTGCGGGGTCAGCCCGCATTTGGACGCGACGTTGACCACCAGCACCGCGCGGTCGGAGTAGTCGGCCAGCGATGTCTCGCGCCCGTCGAGGGTGGTCAGGGCGATGTCGGTGACAGTCATGGCGGTGACGTTACCCCGGCCGTCCTAGCCGCCGGATTCGCCCGAGTGCATCTTCAGCGCGGCGTCCACGTTGGCCTTCTTGTCCTCGCCGCCGCCCTTGGCGGCGGCCTTCTTGCGCTTGGCCACCACGGTGCTCACGGCGCCGTTGAACGCCGAGCCCAGCGGGAAGCCGAGGTAGTGGGTGAGAAACACGGCCATCTCTTTGAGTTCGTCCTCGGTGAGTTCCTCGTTGAGCAGCGCGGCGTTGATCTGGATCTCGGCCAGGTCGCGACTTCCGATCGCGGTCACCGCCGTCAGCGTCATGATCCGCTTGTCGCGCATCGACAGTCCCGGCCGTGTCCAGATGCTGCCGAACAGGTGATCGACGGTGAGGTCGAAGTACGGGTCGCCCTCGATGTTGGGCATCTCCCAGCCGTAGACCTGGTTCATCTTCTCGAGGCCCTTGCGGCGCAGTTCGTCCATTACGACCCTTCCTCCGCGTGTGGTACCCCGAGTCCGGCGGCCAACCGCTCGTAGGCGATCCGGGCCAGGGGCAGGTCGACCGATACCGCCTCGCCCAATCCCAGCGCCAGGCTCAGGTCCTTCTCGCCCAGCCCGCGGGTGTGCAGGAAAGGCTGGTACAGGAAGTTGTCCGGTTCGAGGTCTTTCATATTGTCCCGCACCATGATCGCCCCGGGCCCACCCGTCAACGCGTCCGTGTGACGCACCACCCGGCCCAGCGCCTGCAGATCCAGTCCCGCCGCCTCGGCGAGTTTCATCGCCTCACAGGCCGCGACGTAGGAGGTGAACGTCAACATGTTGCGGGCCAACTTCATCCGCGTCCCGGCACCCGGCTGGCCGGCGTGGATCACCATCGCCGCCCAGTGTTTGAAAGCCGGCTTGATCCGCTCGTACACCTCGCGTTGGGCGCCCACCATGGTGGCGAGCTCACCCCTGGCCGCGGCGGCGGCCCCACCGCTCACGGGCGCGTCGACGACGTGAATGTCCCGGGGTTCGTAGGCGGCGGCCAGTTCGACGGCGGTGGTGTCGCTGATCGTCGAGTGGATCGCGACGACCGTGCCGGGCTGCGCGTGGCCGGCCAGCTCGCCGACGACCTCGCGCACCTGGGCGTCGTTGAGCACGGTGATGTGCACGATGTCGGCGGCGGCGGCGACGTCGGCGACGCTGTCGGCCAGGCCGGCGCCCTTTTCGGCCAGCGGCGTCATCGCCTCCGCCCGGATGTCGTAAACCGTTACCCCTCCGGGCCATTCGGTCATCTTGGTGGCCATCGGCGCGCCCATGTTGCCCAGGCCGATGTAGCCGAGTCGCAAGCTATCGTCAGCCACTTGCGCCGCTCCTCCTCATCGCTTCGCTCTGCATCGTCGGCGGCGGCTATGACCGGATGATCTGTCCGCCGTCGACGTTGAAGATCTGCCCGGTGATCCAGGCGGCCTCGTCGGACAGCAGGAACAGGCACATCCCGACCAGGTCCGCAGGCGTTCCCATGCGCGACAACGGCAGACCCTTGACGATGTCGGCGACCATCTCCTGGGGTGTGGTGGTGCGGTTGGCCTCGGTGTCGATCGGTCCGGGCGCGATCGCGTTGATCCGGATGTTCTGGCCGCCCAGCTCCCGCGAGAGCTGCTGGGTCAGGCCGTTGATACCGACCTTGGCCAGGCCGTAGAAGTTCGAGTACAGCCACGCGGCGGTGGACGACTGGTTGACGATCGCCCCGCCGCCGCGCTTGGCCATCTTCTTGTACACCGCGCGGGTGCACCACAGCGCGCCGTCGAGGTTCACGCTCATGAACTTCTTGTAGTACTCGGGGTCGACGGTGACCAGGAAGTCCAGTTTCATGCCGCCGAAGATCGCGGCGTTGTTCACCAGGTAGTCGATGCCGCCGAACTCGGCCAGCGTGCGGTCGGCCATGGCTTTGGCCGAGGCGGGGTCGGACACGTCGACGGGGACGGCCAGGGCCGTGCCGCCGTCGGCGACGATCTGCTTGGCCACCGCCTCGGCGGCCTCGGCCTTGATGTCGGCCACCACGACCGCGGCGCCCTCGCGGGCCAGCGCCTCGGCGTACGCCTGGCCGATCCCGCCCCCGGACCCGGTGACGATGGCGACTTTGTTCTCGAACCGCATGCTCTTCAGGCTCCTCTAGTTGATTGCCGTGGCAATGGTCTTGATTTCCAGGTACTCCTCGAAACCGGCCAGACCCATCTCGCGACCGTTTCCGGACTGCT
>NZ_JBYCLG010000124.1:0-2234 GCF_057473785.1 Mycobacterium sp. TH-M103 | reverse complement strand
GGAACGGTGGCGGGTCTGGAAGCAGTTCCACGACTTCACCGGCAACGCACTCGACGATCCGACGGCCGCCGGCCGCGCACAGATCGCGGCATCCTTTCTGGAACGCACCGTGCCCGACGAACGGTTGCGCCGCGCGCTCACGCCGGACTACCCGTTCCGCTGCAAGCGGGTGCTGCTGGGCGCCGACTACTACCTGGCGCTGCAGCGCGAGCACGTCGATCTGGTGACCGACCCGATCGCGCGGGTCACCGAGACGTCGATCGTGACGGCCGGCGGCGACGTGGTCGACGTCGACGCGATCGTGTGCGCCACCGGATTCCAGACCAGCCACTATCTCAGCGGCATCGAAGTGATCGGCCGCGGCGGCGAAAGCCTGCACGAGCGGTGGGGCGAGGACCCCAGCGCCTACCTCGGCGTGGCGGTCAGCGGGTTCCCGAACTTCTTCATGCTGTACGGCCCCAACACCAACCAGGGCGGCAACTCGATCGTCTACATCCTGGAGGCGGGGGCGCGGCTGGTGGCCGGCGCGGTGAGCCGGGTGGCGCGCCGCGGCGGCTGGCTCGACGTACGCCCCGAGGCCGAAAACCGGTACAACGACGAGCTTTCCACGGCCCTCGAGCGCACCATCTGGACGCAGTGCGACAGCTACTTTCGCTCGCCGACGGGCCGCATCGTCACCCAATGGCCCTACACCGAGCTGGAGTACGCCCGCCGGACCTGGCGGCTGCGGCCGCGCGACTGGGTACACCGCAAGGCGCGTGGACGCGGATCAGTCCGCGCCGAAGTCGATGACACCGCGAATCAATTGGCCTGAGGTCAGGTCGGCGTAGGCGTCGTTGATGTCGTCGAGGGCGTAGCGCCTGGTGATCATCTCGTCGAGGAGTAGGCGCCCGGATTCGTAGAGCGTGGCCAGCAGTCCGATGTCGCTCTTGGGGTTGCAGGACCCGAACACGGTGCCGCACAGCGTCTTGTTCATCAGGATGAAGTCCTGCAACGCCATCGGCACCGAGCGCAGCGCCGGCGCCGGCAGGCCGGTGAGCACGCAGGTGCCGCCCTTGCGGGTGAGCGCCAGCGCCGCGCTCACGTCGGCCTCGCCGATCATCGCGGGGGACACGACGACCGCGTCGGCCATCACGCCGCGGGTCAGGTCGCGCACCAACTCGAGCGCCTCGGCCGCCGTCGCCGCGGTGTGGGTGGCCCCGAAGCGCGGCGCGGACGCGCGTTTGAATTCGTTGACGTCGACCGCGACGATGCGGGCGGCACCGTTGATGCGGGCGCCCTGGATGGCCGCGGTGCCGATGCCGCCGGCACCGATCACGACCGCGGTGTCGCCGCCGCGCACGCCCGCGCGCCGGGCCGCCGAGCCGTATCCCGTCGGCACCGCGCAGGCCAGCAGCGCGGCGGGCACCAGCGGGACGTCCCGATCGATCTTGACGAGCGAATCCGCCGCCACCACGGTGTGTTCGGCGAACGCACCGATCTTGGAGACGTGGCCGAGGTCCCGGCCGTCGGCGGTGTGGTGGCGGAAGGTGCCATCGGTCGGCATGCCGGGGATCAGCGTCCCGGATCCCTTGTCGCACAGGTATTCCATGCCCGAGGCGCACCACCGGCACTGCCCGCACACCGCGAGGAAGGACGTCACCACGTGGTCCCCGGGCGCGAAACCCGTGACGCCCGAACCCACTTCGAGTACCACGCCGGAACCCTCGTGCCCGCCGATGGTCGGCGACATGGCGGGCGGTCCCAGGTCGGCGGGCGGCGCGAGCTTGCCCTGCCGGATGTGCTCGTCGGAGTGGCACAGGCCGGTGGCGGCAAGCTTCAACAGCACCTCGCCGGCGCGCGGCGGGTCGAGCTCGAACTCCTCGACCGACCACGGGCGCCCGTACTCGTAGAGGATGGCCGCGCGGCTTCGCATCGCTGGTCAGCCGTTCGCGGCGGCGACCCGGGCCCGCTCCGTCATCGAGGCGATCACGCCGCCGTCGTTGAGGATGTCGGTGCCGGTGAGGTAACCCGCTTTGTCGCTGGCGCAGAACGCCAGCAGCTCGGCCATCTCCTCAGGTTTGCCCCACCGCGGGACCGCGGCCTCGGTAACCATCGCCCCCGCCCCGGCCTGTTCCTCGAGCCTGCCCATCTCGGTATCGATGGACCCCGGGGACACCGAGACGATGCGCAGGCCGCGCGCGTTGAACCGTTCCGCCTGCGACTGGCTGTACCACCGCACGAAGCTCTTGCTC
>NZ_JBYCLG010000123.1:0-2391 GCF_057473785.1 Mycobacterium sp. TH-M103 | reverse complement strand
GCACGTCGGAGATCCAGCGCAACATCATCGCCGAACGAGTGCTCGGTCTGCCGCGCAACTAGTCTCGCGAGCCGGCGGCCGTCGCGTCGCGCGACGTGACATGCGCCCCGTAATTCCCTTGTGTCACCGGAAGTTTAGGTGTGGCTTTGTGCCCGCCTCGCAGCGACAAATTCGTGTCGGCGGGCAGTTGTCGCTGTGAGGCGGGCACAAAGCCACACCCCGCCCCGCAGCTACGGGCGTGACGGATGCTGCTAAACGCGCTACAGCTGTGCCAGCCGGGGCGCGAACCCGTTGGCCCGCAACGCCGCCCCGGCCTCCCGCGTCAGTTCCCGGGCGCTGCCGAGCAGGCCGTCCAGGATCAGCGACCGCTTGATGTGACGGTGCAGTTGGTGCTCGGCGGTGAAGCCGATGCCGCCCAGCACCTGCTGGCAGTGCCGCGCGGCGGTCAGCGCCGCCTGGCCCGACGCGGCCTTGGCCAGCAGGGCGGCCAGCCCGCCGGGATCGTCCGGGGCGCCCGGGGCGGCCTGCAGGGTCGCCTCGGCGCCCTCGATCGCGACCAGCGTCTCGGCCAGCCGGTGCCGGATCGCCTGGAACGAGCCGATGGGCCGGCCGAACTGGACGCGGTCCAGGGCGTGCCGGCGCGCCAGCGAGAGCATGGCCCGGCTGGAGCCGACCAGCCACCACCCCACCGCCAGCCGGCCAGCGCCCAGGGCGGCACCGGGCAGTGGATCCGCGTGTGGCGCCCGGTGTATCGGCAGTTCGCCGTCGAGCGCCGTAGTCGGGCCGTCGTCACGTTCCCACGTCACCCAGGAGCCGCCCGCGAACGGCAGCGGCAGACGCCCCCCGGGCGCGCCCCCCGACGCCCGCAGCATCACGTCGTTGAGCACCGGGGCGTGCGCGCCCGTCTCACCGAGCAGCCGGAACACCAACGGGACTGCCAGGTCTGGCATTTCGTCGAGCATGTCGAACCAGCCGAGGCCGGCCAGGGCCGCGTCGAGCTCGGCGCCCGAGGCCGCGGCCATCGTGGTGCGCAGCGAGTCGGTCAGGAGCGCCAGTGACTCGGGATCGGTGAAGTCGGCCACGTCACTCCTTCCCGAGGTCCAGCAGCCGGCGGGCGATGATGTTGCGCTGGATCTCGGCCGTGCCGCCGTAGACGGTCGCCGCGCGCGAGTACAGGTACTCCGACCGCCACGGCGTGTCGTCGAGTTCGAGGGTTCCGGGCAGCAGGTCGCGGACGGTGTCGTAAAGGCGTTGCTCGGCGCCCGCCAGCAGCACCTTGTCGACGGAGGTGTCCGGCCCCAGCCGCGCCCCGTCGCGCAGCCGGTGCTGGGTGCCGCGAGACCGGCAGCGCAACGTGTGCAGCGCCAGATAGGCTGCGCCGAGCGCGGATTCGTCGGGCTCGCGTGCCTCGGCGATGAGTTCGTCGAACCGTGCGTACAGGTAGGCGATGCGCTGCCAGAAGCAGGTGGAACGTTCGTAGGGGAGCAGGTCCATCGCCAGCCGCCAGCCGTCCCCGGGGCGGCCGAGCATGCGGCTGCCGGGTATCACCACGTCGTCGTAGTACACCTCGCAGAACTCGTCGACCCCGTGCATCGTGCGGAGCGGCCGGATGGTGATGCCGGGGGTGTCCAGGTCGACGAAGAACGCGGTGATGCCGTCGTGACCCGGCGCGGTCCTGGTCAGCAGGACGCAGCGGGTGGAGAACTGCGCAAAGCTGGTCCACACCTTCTGGCCGTTGACGATCCAGTTGTCCCCGTCGGCGACGGCACGGGTGCTCAGCGAGGCCAGGTCGCTGCCGGAGCCCGGTTCGGAAAAGCCCTGACACCAGTGCTCTTGGCCGCTGAGCAGGCGCGGCACCATCTCCGCGGCGAGTTCGGCCGGGGCGTAGTCGATCATGGTGGGCGCGAGCACCTCGAGCATCGAATACGGGCCGGGTTCGGCCAGCCGGCGCCCGACCACCTCCTCGCCGACGATCGCGCGCAGCACCGCGGGGCCACCCAGTCCGCCGACTTGCACCGGCCAGCCGTAGCGCATCCAGTCGGCGTCGTAGAGCGCCCGGCTGACCCGGGCCATCTGCGTCATGTGGCCCTGCAGCGTGTGATCCGGCCCGGGGGTCAGGTCATTGTCGTCGAGCCATGCGCGCAGGCCCGCGCGGAACTCCTCGACATTCACCGCGCTGTCGTTGCGCCGTCGCCCGCGGGACGCCCGATGGCGTGCGGGCGCCCGGAGTCGTGCACGCCGCTGCGTCGGATGAACGTCATGGCGCGGGTTTTCAGCCGCCACCCGGCGGGCGTCCGGGAGTAGGTGTCGCGGTAGTAGCCGATGCGCATGTCGTGGGTGGCGTGGTCGATGAAGCACAGCGGCTGGGTCCCGCTGGCCGAATCGCCGTCG
>NZ_JBYCLG010000122.1:0-22987 GCF_057473785.1 Mycobacterium sp. TH-M103 | reverse complement strand
CAAGTTCGTCGACGCGATCGTGGCCCCCAACAAGCAGGCCAAGGTCACCAACAGCACCGAGGTCACCGGCGCGGCGGTCGAATCGCTGGATGGTCCCAACGCCGTCGTCATCGTCTACACCAACACCTCGTCGACCAGCCCGCTGACCAAGAACATCCCGGCGTTGAAGTACCTGTCCTACCGATTGTTCATGAAGCGCACCGACGGGCGCTGGCTGGTCACCAGGATGACGACCGTCACCTCGCTGGACCTGACACCGCACGTGTAGCGCGGCGCCGGCTAATTGAACGCCAGCCAGCTCGGCAACGCCCGTTCGTGGGAGTCGCACAGCACCTGCCGGGTGTCGCAGGAACCCCGCGGCGATCCCGCACCGGCCCACATGCCCCCGGTGTCGCGGCGCAGCACGATGGCCGACGACCCGCCGCCGTCGAGCAGGATCGCCGTATCGCTGCCCAGGCCGCGGAACAGGTCCTGCATGTTGTCCGGTGTGTAGTTGCCCCCCTCGAAGACGTACATCTCGTCCTTCTGTCGCGCATAGGCAAGGGCGGTCCGCGCCGCGCTGGGACCGGGATCGTGCAACTGGCCGGTGTCTCCCGGGGCGAGCAGCCCGAGCCCGGACACCGCGACGAACCTCTCGTTCTTGTTGAGCAGATCGTTGACCACCGGGGAAGCGGCGTCGTAATCCTGCTTGCTGCGGGGTGGTACCACAAACGGTGCAGCGCCGGCGGGCAGGACCATCGTCGTCAGCGCGGTCCACACCCCGTCGCCGTTCGACAGGCCCGGCTTACCGGGGTAGGCCGCGTTACCGGTGATCGGCTGGTTGGCGCGGCCCAGCCCATGGGTGTTGTCCACGAAAGCACCCAGCGGTGAACTGCAGCCGGTCTGGCGCCACGACCCCGCCTGCTGAGAGCGTATGTCGAAGAAGTTGGCGTTGATCGCGATCGTCGGCTGCCCCATGCGCTGCCAGGCGTTCAGCGGCGTGTACAGCTCGGACGCCTCCCACGATCCGTCACTGGCGCGGGCACCCGGTTTGTGTTCGCACAATGCCTGGACGCCCCGATGGGTGTCGACCAGCAGGTGCGGGGTGAGCCGGGCGGAGGCGTTCTTGATGATCATCAGGTGCCCGCCGTTGTTCATCTCGTACCAGTTGCCGGCGGCGTTGAGCATCGGCGCGGGGTGGCCGGCGCCGAAGTTGTAGACCAGGTAGGTGCCCTTGGTGGCGTTGATCGCGTTGGCCAGCTGGTCGCGCCCGTCGGCGGCGTGCGCGACGGGCTGTCCCGTGGTCGCGGCCGCGACGGTGCACGCGACCGCGGCGGCGCCCAAGACCGCCAGTCGGCGCAGGCCGCCGGTCGATGTCAGCACGGTAGCCCTTTCGGCCCTGAATCTAGGTCAGCACTGACAGCATCAGTCACACCAGCCGCACTGTCAACTTAAGTCACACGCGCATGACGGTTGGGTCGCGCAGGAATTACGCTTGGTCGCTTGGGCTTTCGGGGCCATCCTGGTCTTCGGTGGCTAGCGCGGCCGCGTGCTTGTCCGCACGGGGTCGTTGCCGCGCCTGGTGTTCCCTGGCGATCGCCATCTCGGCCGCCCCGTGGATCCGGTGAAAACCCTTGCGGTCGTAGAGGTGGGTGACGATCCCGCCCAGCAACAGGCCGATGCCCAGGCCGACGGCGGTCATCAACAGCGCCTGGGACAGCCCGGCTGCGCCGTCGCCGCCGAGGTACAGCAGCGAGCGCGTGCCCAGGAACACCTGGTGCATCGGCTCGAACCCGGCCAGCCAGCGGAAGAACGGCGGCACCGCCTCCAGTGGGACCGTGGCGCCGGCCGACGGCAGCCCCAGGAACACGAAGATCAACAGGCCGACCAGCAGGCCGATCGTCCCGAGCACCGACAGCAGCGACGTCGACGTGATGCCCACGGCGGCGATCGCGAACGCTCCATACGCCCACAGTTGCCAGCCGAGGTCGATGGGCATACCGAGCCCGTGGGCGATCCCCAGATACGCCGCCGACGTGAGCAGTGCCAGCAGCACCATGATGCCCCACTTGATCAGCAGCGTCTGGAGCCGCGAGATCTTGACCTGCTCGGCGAAGCGATACACCGGCCCGAACTCGGCCGGCACGTAGCCGAGCAGCGCGTCCACCAGGGTGTTGACCACGATGCTCCCGGTGAAGCCGGCCAGCAGCAGCAACAGCGAATAGTAGAAGGCCGACAACCCGTTTCCGGTGCCATTGGGCAGCGGGTGGTACACCACCGACTTGACGTCGATGGGGCTCGCGAGGCCCACCGCCGAGGCGCCGGAGAGCGGCGCTCCCTCGGCCTGGGCCGCGACATCGGCCGTAAGCTGTTGGCCCACTTGGCCTTCCACGACCCCCATCGCCATGGTCAGGGTCTGGTTGGCGATGCTGGCGCCCAGCGTGCCCGCCCGCGGGTTGGTCGAGACGGTGATCACCGGCCGGGTCGCGTGGGTGGGCGTGACCGCGCTGGCGCCGTACTCGCGCAGGCTCGAGGAGAAGGTCGGCGGTATCAGCACCTCGCCGTACACCTGGGCCCGGTCCAGGCGCTGGGTGGCCTCCCGCTTGGACAGGATCCGGACCTCGAACTTCTGCTTGTCCAGGCCCGCGACCAGACCGGCGGCGATCTTGGCGCCCGCCGGGCCGGCGTCCTCGTTGACCACCGCGATGGGGAAGTGCCGCAGGTTGGTCGTCGGATTCAGGATGCCGCCGAGGTAGAGCGCGCACAGCGCCGACATCAGCGCCAGCGTGATCAGCAACGGTGCCAGCCAGAACCGTACGGTCCGCAGCGCCTTGATGTTCCGATTGGGGTTCGGCGCCGCGTGCTTGGCCTGCGATTGAGACATGTGGGCTCCCGTCCGTCCTGCCCACTCTAGGTCAGGGCACCCCGGCGGTGAGCAATCGCTGGGCCCGGCGCAGTGCGTCGTTCAGCGCATCCAGGGTCAGGCCGACGGGGTGGCCGAGGTGGATCTCGATCTGATACTCCGGCTGGCCGTGCTGCCCGAAGATCGGGAGCACGACGAATTCAGTTGCGGCCAAGTCGGTTTCCAACGCGTCGGTGACCGATTGCAGCGTCACCATCGTCATCAGGGTGGTGAGTTGCCGGGTCACCCGCGCCGTAGGCTCCAGCGACGCCAGCACGTCGGCCAGCCGGTGGTGCAGCGACTGGTGGGTGTCGTCGAAGCGCCACGCCCCGTAGCCGCGGGCGCGGATGTCGGCGAGTACCCGCTGCTGCTGGGTTATTTCGGCGCGGCCGAGCCGCGGCATGACCCGGTGCAGCCAGGCTCGGACGAACTCGTCGTCCCGCCAGGCCATCGCGACCAGCCCGAACGGCGGGTCGATGGGGAAGCGCTGGCCGACGGCGTGCTCACCGTCGGTGCCGTGGCCGACGGCGTCGACGGTGGTCAGGTGCTTCTCGCCGATTTTCGACATCGAGCACCCCGCACCGAGGGTGTCGTGCAGGAGCGTCAGCGCCGCACGGCCGCGGTCCAGCAACGGGAACTGCCTGCGCAGGCCGTGCACCAGCCCGAACAGGCCGCTGCCCAGGGTGTAGCGGCGATCCTCCCGGCGCGTCACCCAGGCGCGCCGTTCCAGCTCGGCGAGGACGAGCGCACAGGTCGAGGTGCTGATCCCGCAGATCTTCGCTATTCCGGCGGACGTCCGCCCGTCGGGCGAATCCGCCAGCGTGGCAAGCACGTCGACCACGCGCCCGGTGGGCGGTGACTTGGCGGTTGACGTATCCATGCGTGGCTTTCTAGCATCCGGCCAAATTATAAGTGACTACTTCCTAATAATAGGAGAACGACCGTGTACAACGTGGGTGTCTGGGGTCCGGGCTCGATGGGGGTGATCGCCCTGCGGGGTGTCATCGACCACCCGCAGCTGCGATTGGTCGACCTCGTCGTGCACAGCGAGGCCAAGGCGGGCCGCGACGCGGGTGAGCTGTGCGGCGGCGCGCCGGTCGGGGTGACCGCCACCCGGGACCCCGGGCCGATGCTCGCCGGCGACGCCGACGTGGTGGTCTACGCCGCCGGGGCCAACCTGCGACCGCTCGAGGCCGTGGCGGACATGGTGTCGATCCTGCGGGCCGGCAAGAACGTGGTGTCGTGCTCGGTGGTGCCGCTGGTGTACCCCGACGCCGTCGACGAGGCGTTCACCGGTCCGCTGCGGGAGGCGGCGCTGCAGGGCGGCGCGTCGTTCCTCACCACCGGCATCGACTCGGGATTCGCCAATGACGTTCTGCCGCTGGTGCTCACCGGCGTGTCGAGGGCCATCGAGTCGGTCCGGGTGACCGAGATCTTCAACTACGCCACCTACCCGGACCGCTCCGCTGTCTACGAGATCCTCGGGTTCGGCAAGCCGCCGGAGTACCGTGCCTTCGCGGCCCAGCCCGGCATCTTCACCTTCGGCTGGGGCGCCGTCCTGCACCAGCTCGCCGCCGGGCTCGGCGTCACGATCGACACCGTCGAGGAGGACAACGAACGCGTCGCCGCCACCGAGTCCTTCGACACCCCCACCGGCCACGTCGCGGCCGGGACGATCGCGGCGATGCGCTCGACGCTGACCGGATACGTCTCCGGCAGGCCGACTTTCGTCCTCGACCACGTAACCCGGATGCGCGACGACATCGCGCCCGACTGGCCGCAGCCGCACATCACCATCCCCCCGAAGGACCTGGGCTACGGGCTGGCCTCCGGGCGCGGTCTCTACCGCGTCGAGATCGAAGGTTCCCCGAGCATGCGGTGCGAGTTCGAGATGGCCGAGGACCACGACCACGACCTGGGCGCGCGCATCGCCGGCGCCTCCCGGATGGTCAACGCGATCCCCGCGGTGTGCGCGGCCGCCCCGGGGCTGCTGTCTGCGCTGGACCTGCCGCAGGTCACCGGCGCCGGCCTGGTCCGCCCGGTGCCGGGGCCGCCGCCGGACAGCCGGCTGTTCTAACCCGGATACGTCGCGGCGGCCAACCGCAGGATCTCGTCGCGGTCGGCGGCCAGGACGAACCCCTTGGTGATCGCACCGTCGAGCGCCGCGGTGAAACTCTCGAGGTACTGGCCGGCCCCACCCGGGTAGAGCCGCCGCAGCGTGGCGGCGTCGAAGGGCTCACCCGAACCGAAGAGCGCGGCCATGACGCTCTCCTGAGAGCCGACGCCGGAGGTCCGCGCGGTGGGCACGTCCACCCAGGGGGTCCGGACGCCGCCGCGCGCGAGCCCGTTGTCGTCCAGAGCCGGTGCGGGAGGGTCGGTTTCGACCACCTCGATGGGCGGGGCCGCCGCCGCGGGCCGGCCGGTCCGCACCCAGGTGTGCAACGCTTCCAGCGCCGCCTGCGCGACGTAGTGGTGTTGCGGCCCGAAGTTGATGTAGTGCTCCAGTTGCTGGCCCATCAGCGTGCGGGTCGGGGCGTAGGCCGCCACCAGGTCGTCGAGCGGTGCGCTGCCGTCATCGATCGGCGCCACCTGGATCGTGTAGTTGTCGGCGTGGGCGGCGCCGGGGATCTCCCAGACCCGCAGCCGTTCGTTGTCGGGCTGGCGCGCGAAGTAGTAGCCGTGCCGGACGCCGCCGAACAGGTCGGTCTCGGTGATGATGGCGACGAGCGGGACCCGCAGGTCGGCGCGGAACCGGGACGCCGCCAACCCGCCGGCGTCCTCGAAGATCGAGCCGCCGTCCAGCGGCGCGGCGGGCCCGAAGCGCGAGTGCACCAGGAAACCGTCGTAGGCACGGGCCAGCGGGTCCACGGCGTTGACATAGGTCGTCAGGAACATGGCCGACTGGGACTCGCCGATGGCGATCACGTGCCGGGCGCCGAGCCCGCGCAGCACATCGTCGTCGCCGTCGCCGCCCAGGAGCCCGGCGACTTGGGAGAAGATGTCGTAGGAGAAGGCGTCGCCAGGGTGGTGCAGGGACGCGTACCGGGTAAGGTCCTGGCTTTTCAGGGACATGTCCGCGCCCAGCAGGCCGCCGCCCCCCTCGACCCCCACCCGCTGGGCCGACACCGCGACGTAACCGTAGCCCGCGCGGGCTATTTCGCGGTGCGCCATCATCCACACGGCCGGCGCGTCGATGCCACCGCTCACGTTGAGCCATTCGACCAGGACCGTCCCGTTGAACCGCGCCCGGTCGGCGGGTGTCACGACCACCACACGGGTCGTGTAATCGGCTGTTTCACTAGGGGTTACGCTCCATTGGCCGTCCGGGCCCAGCGGAGCGGTGGGAAGGTAGGCCGAGGCCGTTCCGGAGACGAAGAACTCCTCCGCCACACAGCCCAGCTCGGCGATGTCGAAGGCCCCCAACAGCAGCAGCGGCTTGCCGGGCGAGGGCGTGACGCGGGGGGAATCGGTGAGCGACCGCACGCGCACGAGCCTAAACGGCGGTCCGGGGGCGCGGCCCGGCCGGGGCCGGGTGTTCGTGAAGTCCGCGTTACAAACAAGCAAGCCAATGGCTTTCGGGGCTTTGGTCCCTTCAGCGGCACCCGGGTCCGGGTTAGCGTGGTCCCTGCTGGACGCCCACTGCCCGACAACGCACCCGAGGACCATGAACGACTGGGACGCATCCGACCTCGCGTGGGCACTGGCCGATGCGATCGCCCCCCTGCTCGCCGAGGGCGACCGCGCCCGCATCTATGCCATCGTCGGTCCCGGCGAGTCGGACACCGCGATCGGCATCGTGGTGCAGACCGTTGCCCAGCGCGGTCTGTCCCTGCCGCCGGAGCTCATCGCCAAACTCGCCGACTGGCTCGACGCCTATGCGCACAGCGACGACGCGCCCCGCCTGCAGCGACTGCTCCGCGCCATCGAACCGTCACCCACCGACTGAACCGGCCGCCCGCAGCGCACCGGCGCGATGACGAGAGGTCTGCCCGCCGAGCCGTTACGCTGCCCGTAATGGCTACCACCCGCACCGAACGAGATTTCGACGGCGTCGGGGGCGTCCGCATCGTCTACGACGTGTGGACGCCGGACGCTTCGCCCCGAGCGGTGGTCGTGCTGTCGCACGGCCTCGGCGAGCACGCCCGCCGCTACGACCACGTCGCGCAGTGTTTCGGCGACGCCGGCCTGGCCACCTACGCCCTCGACCACCGCGGCCACGGCCGCTCCGGCGGCAAGCGGGTGCTGGTGCGCGACATGTCCGAGTACACCGGCGACTTCGACACGCTGGTCCGCATCGCGACCCGGGAGCACCCCGGCCTCGCCTGCGTCGTGCTCGGGCACAGCATGGGCGGCGCGATCGTGTTCACCTACGGGGTGGAACGCCCGGACGACTACGACCTGATGGTCCTGTCGGGTCCGGCAGTCGCGGCCCAGGATCAGCTGTCGCCGCTGCTGGTGCTGGCCGCCAAGGTGCTCGGCGTCCTCGTGCCCGGCCTGCCGGTGCAAGAACTCGACGTCGAGGCCATCTCGCGCGACCCGGCGGTGGTGGCGGCCTACCGGGACGACCCGCTGGTGTACCACGGAAAGGTCCCGGCCGGGATCGGCTGGGTGCTGGTGCAGGTCGGCGAGACCATGCCGCAGCGAGCGCCCGCGCTGACCGCGCCGCTGCTGGTGGTGCACGGTTCCGACGACCGGCTGATCCCAGTCGCCGGCAGCCGGCGACTGGTCGAATGTGCGGGCTCCGCCGACGTCGAGTTGAAGGTCTATCCGGGGCTCTACCACGAAGTGTTCAACGAACCGGAGCGCGACAGCGTCCTCGGTGACGTGGTCTCCTGGGTTCTGCAGCGGCTGTGAGTGGCCGGACGCGGAATGTCATACCGCTGCCGTAGTTTGGCGCCCATGAGTCGCGCCGGCGACGATGCAGAGCGTAGCGATGAAAAGGAGCGGCGCCCATGAGTCGCGCCGGCGACGATGCAGAGCGTAGCGATGAGGAGAAGTGGCGCCCATGAGTGACGACAAGATGCTGGCTCGCATCGCCGCCCTGCTGCGCCAGGCCGAAGGCACCGACAACCCGCACGAGGCCGACGCGTTCATGGGCGCCGCGCAACGGCTGGCGACGGCCGCGTCGATCGACCTGGCGGTGGCGCGCTCGCACGCGGCCGACCGCTCGCCGGCGCAGGCCCCGACGCAGCGGACCATCACCATCGGGGCGGCAGGCACCCGGGGCCTGCGGACCTACGTGCAGCTGTTCGTGGGGATCGCGGCGGCCAACGACGTGCGCTGTGACGTGGCGTCGAATTCGACGTTCCTCTACGCGTACGGCTTCGCCGAGGACATCGACGCCACGCATGCCCTCTACGCCAGCCTGGTCGTCCAGATGGTGCGGGCTTCGGACGCCTACCTGGCCTCGGGCGCGCACCGGCCCACCCCGACCATCACCGCCCGGCTCAACTTCCAGCTGGCCTTCGGGGCCCGGGTCGGCCAGCGCCTGGCCGAGGCCCGCGAACAGGCCCGCCGGGAGGCCACCGAGGATCGCGGGCGCGCCCCGGGCACCGCCGTCGCGCTCCGGGACAAGGAGATCGAGCTGCGCGATCACTACCGCAGCGCATCGAAGGCGCGCGGCACGTGGCGGGCCACCAGCGCGTCGGCCGGATACTCCTCGGCGGCCCGGCGGGCCGGTGACCACGCGGGGCGCCGGGCGCGGCTGGGGGACAGCCCCGAGCTTCCCGGGGCGCGGACCGCGCTGGGCCGGTGACGCCGGCGGGTGCCCCGCGGGATTCCCAGCGCGCCAAGGTATATGCCGCCGAGGAGTTCGTCCGCACGTTGTTCGACCGCGCCGCCGAGCACGGGTCGCCGGCGGTGGAGTTCTTCGGCACCCAGTTGACGCTTCCCCCGGAAGCCCGATTCGGCTCGGTGGGCTCCGTGCAGCGCTACGTTGACGAGGTGCTTGCGTTACCGGCGGTGCGGCGGCGGTGGCCGGACGTGGCGCCGCTGTCCGTGCGGGCGCGCCGCGCCGCGACCGCGGCGCACTACGAGAGCCGCGATGGCGCGGGGGTCATCGCGGTTCCCGACCGCGACACCGCCGGCTGGGCGCTGCGCGAGCTGGTGGTGCTCCACGAGGTGGCCCACCACCTGTGCGGGGCGCAGCCGCCGCACGGCCCGGAGTTCGTCGTGACCAGCTGCGCGCTGGCCGAGCTGGTGATGGGCCCCGAAGCGGGGCACGTGCTGCGCGTCGTCTACGCCAAAGAGGGCGTGCGGTGAGCGACCCGGACCTGCGCGCCCGCGAGGTCGAAGCCCAGATGACCGACGACGAGCGGTTCTCGCTGCTGGTCGGCGTGATGGGCGCCGGGGAGATGTGGCCGCTGCGCGACGAGCGCATCCCGCAGGGCGTCCCGATGAGCGCCGGTTACGTGCCGGGCGTGCCCCGCCTCGGCGTCCCGGCGCTGCTGATGAGCGACGCCGGCCTCGGCGTGACCAACCCCGGCTACCGTCCGGGCGACACCGCCACCGCACTGCCGGCGGGCCTGGCGCTGGCCGCCGGTTTCGACCCGGCGCTCGCCCGCGCGTCCGGCGAGGTGATCGGGCGCGAGGCGCGCAGCCGCGGGTTCAACGTGCAGCTGGCCGGCGCGATGAACCTCGCCCGCGACCCGCGCAACGGCCGCAACTTCGAATACTTTTCCGAGGACCCGCTGCTGACCGCGACGATGGCCGCGGAGGCGGTCAACGGGATCCAGCAGCAGGGCGTCATCTCGACGGTCAAGCACTTCTGCCTGAACTGCAACGAGACCAACCGGCACTGGCTCGACGCGGTCATCGATCCCGCCGCCCACCGCGAGTCCGACCTGCTGGCCTTCGAGATCGCCATCGAGCGCTCGCAGCCGGGGGCGGTGATGACGGCCTACAACAAGGTCAACGGCGAGTACGCCGCCGCCAACGACACGCTGCTCAACCGCGTGCTGAAAGACGCCTGGGGATACCGGGGTTGGGTCATGTCCGACTGGGGCGGCACCCCGGGCTGGGAATGCGCGCTGGCCGGGCTGGACCAGGAGAGCGGTGCGCAACTCGATGGCCTGTTCTGGCAGTCCGAGGCGTTCGGCGACCGGCTGCGGGCCGCGCTGGCCGCCGGTGCGCTGCCCCGCGACCGCCTGTCCGACATGGTGCGGCGCATCCTGCGTTCGATGTTCGCCGTCGGAATCGACGACCGGGCCGCGACCCCCGCACCGGATATGGTCGCGCACAACGAGATCGCGCTGCGCATCGCGCGGCAGGGGATCGTGCTGCTGGCCAACCGCGGGGCGCTGCCCCTGGCGCCCGAGCCGGGCGCCGTCATCGCCGTGATCGGCGGCTACGCGCAGGCGGGTGTGGCGGCCGGTTACGGGTCGAGCGCCGTCGTCCCGCCGGGCGGCTACGCGGGCGTGATCCCGATCGGGGGAACGGGCCTCATGGCCGGCATCCGCAACCTCCACCTGCACCCGTCGAGCCCGCTCGAGGAGCTCCGCAACCAATTCCCTGCCGCGCGCATCGAGTTCGACCCCGGGGCCAGCCCCGCGGAGGCGGTCCCGGTTGCGCGGCGGGCCGACGTCGCGATCGTGTTCGCGGTCCGCGCCGAGGGGGAGGGCTTCGACGGCGCCGACCTGTCGCTGCCGTGGGGGCAGGACGCGCTGATCGCCGCCGTGTCGGCGGCCAACCCGAACACCGTGGTGGTGCTGCAGACCGGCAACCCGGTGGCCATGCCCTGGCGGGAGTCGGTGAACGCGATCGTGCAGGCCTGGTATCCGGGCCAGGCGGGTGGCCGGGCCATCGCGGAAATCCTTGCCGGGCAGGTCAATCCGTCGGGGCGGTTGCCGATCACGTTCCCGGCCGGGCTGGGCCAGACACCGCGCCCGCAGCTGCCCGGACCCGGCGCCGGGTGGGGGACACCCACCACCATCGAGTACACCGAGGGCGCCGACGTCGGCTACCGCTGGTTCGCCCGGACGGGCCAGACCCCGATGTTCGCGTTCGGCCACGGCCTGTCCTACACCGATTTCGAGTACCGCGACCTGGTGGTCGACGGCGGCGGGGACGGCATCACCGCCGGTTTCGACGTCGTCAACGTGGGCGAGCGAGCCGGGGCCGACACCCCGCAGCTGTATCTGACCGCCGCCGCCGGCGAGCCGAGCCTGCGGTTGCTGGGATTTCGCCGGGTCGAACTCGACCCCGGCGCGACCAGCCGGGTGTTCGTGGAGGTGGACCCGCGCCTGCTTGCCCGCTACGACGGTGCGGCCGGAAGCTGGCGCATCGGTGCGGGGGAGTATGCGGTGGCGGTGGGCGCGTCGGCCGCCGAGCTGCGACTGGCCGCCACCGTCGAACTCGCCGGCCGCACGTTCGGGCGATGACCGGCACCGGGGCCCGAACGTACGACCGGCGGTGCCGGATCTACTTGACGGGGACCATTTCGTCGCCGCAGGTGCAGCGGTACGCCTCGCCGGCGCCCGAGCAGTTGCAGGGAGCATCGATGCGGACGCGGCAGCCGCAGCCCTCGTGCCCGCAGGTCAACAGGGTTCCCGCTTCGTAGTTTGCCATGCTGAATCACCCCTTCGATGTCATGAACTTGCGTACGTCCCACTATATACCCCATAAGGGTATAGGGAAACGGCCCCGACGGAATCGGCCCGGCTAGCGTTGACCTCATGAGCCCGAAACCCACTCCCCACGATGTCGACGAATTCCTCGACGCCGCAATGGTCGGCGATGACCCGGCCCTCGCCGCGGCGCTGGAGGCCAGCAACGCGGCCGGCCTGCCGCCCATCGCCGTCTCCGCGCAGCAGGGCAAATTCCTGAGCCTGCTGGCCGGCGCGGTGCGGGCCCGGCGGATCCTCGAGATCGGCACCTTGGGCGGGTTCAGTGCCATCTGGCTGGCGCGCGGTGCCGGCCCCCAGGGGCGGGTGGTCACCCTGGAATACGAGCCCCGGCACGCCGAGGTCGCGCGGGCCAACCTGCAGCGCGCCGGCGTCGCCGACCGGGTGGAGGTGCTGGTCGGAGCCGCGCTGGACACGCTGCCGACGCTGACCGGCGACCCGTTCGACCTGGTGTTCATCGACGCCGACAAGGAGAACAACGTCGCCTACCTGGAGTGGGCGGTCAAGCTGGCCCGTCCCGGCTCGGTTGTCCTGTTGGACAACGTGATTCGCGAGGGCAAGATCCTCGACCCGCACTGCGCGGACGCCGCGGCGCGGGCGACCCGCCAGGCATTGCAGCTGATGGGTGAGCACCCCCGCCTCGACACGGCGGTGATCCAGACGGTCGGGGCCAAGTACTGGGACGGCTTCGCGTTCGCGTTGGTTCGCTGACCGCCTGGGCCTGGCCGCCACCTACCTGCGCACGCGGACGCGCGTCGCGGGACCTTCGAGGTCGGCGCACAGCCACGAGGTCCGTTGAGTCACAAGGCGATCGGGCGGGCCTAGCCGCAGACCGCACCGCCGGCGGCCGAGCCGACCAGCCTGACGTATTTGGCCAGTACGCCGGAGGTGTAGCGCGGTGCCGGCGGCGTCACGCCGTCGCGCCGCGCTGCGAACTCGTCGGGGTCGGCCAGCACGTCGAGCGTGCGGGCGCCCGCGTCGAGTCGGATCCGGTCGCCGTCGCGCAGGAGCGCGATCGGCCCCCCGTCGACCGCCTCCGGCGCGATGTGGCCGACGCAGAAACCCGTCGTCCCGCCGGAGAACCGGCCGTCGGTGAGCAGCAGCACGTCCTTGCCCAGGCCGGCGCCCTTGATCGCGCCGGTGATGGCGAGCATCTCGCGCATTCCCGGGCCGCCCTTGGGCCCCTCGTAGCGGATCACCACGGCATCGCCCTTGGTGACGGTGCCGTCCTCGAGAGCGTCCAGCGCCGCCCGCTCGCCGTCGAAAACCCTTGCGGTGCCCTCGAACACGTCGGAGTCGAGGCCGGCGGTCTTGACCACCGCGCCGTCGGGTGCCAGCGATCCGCGCAGGATCGTGATGCCGCCGGTCGGGTGCAGCGGGTGGCTCAGGGCGCGCAGCACCTTGCCGTCCGGGTCCGGCGGGGCGATGGCGGCCAGGTTCTCGGCAACGGTCCGGCCCGTCACGGTCAGACAGTCGCCGTGCAGCAGGCCCGCGTCCAGTAGCGCCTTCATCGCCACCGGGATGCCCCCGATGTGGTCGACGTCGGACATGACGTGGCGGCCGAACGGCTTGACGTCGGCCAGGTGCGGCACCTTCGACCCGATCCGGTTGAAGTCGTCGAGTGCCAACGCGACCCCGGCCTCGTGGGCGATCGCCAACAGGTGCAGCACCGCGTTGGTCGAACCGCCGAAAGCCATCACCACCGCGATGGCGTTCTCGAACGCCTCCTTGGTGAGGATGTCGCGGGCGGTGATGCCGCGGCGCAGCAGGCCGACGACGGCCTCGCCGCTGCGGCGGGCGAACCCGTCGCGGCGGCGGTCAGTGGCCGGCGGGGCCGCGCTGCCGGGCAGCGACATGCCCAGCGCCTCGGCGGCGCTGGCCATCGTGTTGGCGGTGTACATGCCGCCGCAGGCGCCCTCGCCGGGGCAGATCGCGCGCTCGATCGCGTCGACGTCCTCCCGCGGCATCAACCCGCGGGCGCAGGCGCCCACCGCCTCGAAGGCGTCGATGATCGTGACCTGGTGTTCGCTGCCGTCGGAGAGCTTGGCCACCCCCGGCAGGATGGTGCCGGCGTAGAGGAACACCGACGCCAGGTCCAGGCGCGCCGCGGCCATAAGCATCCCGGGCAGCGACTTGTCGCACCCGGCGAGCAGCACCGAGCCGTCGAGCCGCTCGGCCTGCATCACGGTTTCGACGCTGTCGGCGATCAGCTCGCGCGACGGCAGCGAGAAGTGCATGCCCTCGTGCCCCATCGAGATGCCGTCGGACACCGAGATGGTGCCGAACTCCAGCGGGTAGCCACCCGCGGCGAACACCCCTTCCTTGACCGCCACGGCGAGGCGCTGCAGGGACAGGTTGCAGGGCGTGATCTCGTTCCAGGACGAGGCGACCCCGATCTGCGGCTTGGCGAAGTCCTCGTCGCCCATGCCGACCGCCCGTAACATGCCACGGGCTGCGGCCTTTTCGAGGCCGTCGGTGACGTCACGACTACGTGGTTTGATGTCCGTGCCGGGCGTCGAATCGGTTGGTGTGGCCATCGTGCAAGTATGCGCGAGCCCGCCGCGCGGCAAATGCGCGGGTCATACCCCGATGGGGTATGAGGTAGAATTCGGGCCGTGGGCCGGTCCCACGGCAGGCACGTAGTGGCAGGGGTGAGAAAAACGATGACGACCGCGCACGGGTACTCGCAGCAGAAAGACAACTACGCCAAGCGGCTGCGGCGTATCGAGGGTCAGGTGCGCGGCATCGCGCGCATGATCGAGGAGGACAAGTACTGCATCGACGTCCTCACCCAGATCAGCGCGGTCAACAGCGCCCTGCGTTCGGTGGCGCTGAACCTGCTCGACGAGCATCTCAACCACTGCGTCACCCGCGCCGTGGCCGAGGGCGGCAACGACGCCGAGGACAAACTGGCCGAGGCATCGGCCGCGATCGCGCGTTTGGTACGTTCCTGATAACGCAGGCGTGTTGAAACGCAAAGGCGGGGGAACCCGTCGTTGCGGTGCGTACGGTAGGGACAGCGTGATCTCGCGGGCACCTCGCCCGAGAAGGTTGCGCGCTCCGAAGCGATCACTGCCATGACTGCCGAAACCGCCACCGTTGCCGCGCGAACGTGGACGCCACGGGTCGCCGCGCAGTTCGCCGTGCTGGCCGCGGCCGCCTTCACCTACGTCACCGCCGAGATCCTGCCTGTCGGCGCCCTCCCGGCGATCGCACGCAACCTGCACGTCAGCCTGGTCGCGGTGGGCACACTGCTGACCTGGTACGCGTTGGTCGCCGCACTGACGACGGTCCCGCTCGTGCGCTGGACCGCGCACCTGCCGCGCCGGCGGGCGCTGATGCTCAGCCTGACCTGCCTGACCGCCTCGCAGGTGATCTCCGCGCTGGCGCCCAACTTCGCGGTACTGGCCGCCGGGCGGGTGCTGTGCGCGCTCACCCACGGCCTGCTGTGGTCGGTGATCGCCCCGATCGCGACCCGGCTGGTGCCGCCCAGCCACGCCGGCCGGGCGACGACGTCGATCTACGTCGGGACCAGCCTGGCGCTGGTCGTCGGCAGCCCGCTCACGGCCGCCCTGAGCCTGATGTGGGGATGGCGCCTGGCGGTCGTGTGCATCACCGTCGCGGCGGCCGTCGTCACGGTGGCGGCCCGGCTGGTGCTGCCGGAGATGGTGCTCACCGAGGACCAGCTCGCCCACGTCGGCCCGCGGTCGCGGCACCACCGCAACGGCGCGCTGATCACGGTGAGCCTGCTGGCGATGGTCGCGGTGACCGGCCACTTCGTGTCCTACACGTTCATCGTGGTGATCATCCGCAATGTCGTCGGCGTGCACGGGCCGAACCTGGCCTGGCTGCTGGCGGCCTACGGCGTCGCGGGCCTGCTGGCGATGCCGCTGGTGGCACGGCCACTGGACCGCCGCCCCCGGGGCGCCATCATCTGCTGCATGGCGGGGCTGACGGCCGCGTTCGCGGTGCTGACGGCGCTGGCGTTCGGCGGCCGGCTCAATGCGGCGACCGTGCTGATCGGTACGGGCGCGATCGTGCTGTGGGGGGCCATGGCGACCGCCGTGTCGCCGATGATGCAGTCCGCGGCCATGCGCAACGGGGCCGACGACCCCGACGGCGCGTCGGGCCTGTACGTGACGGCGTTCCAGGTGGGCATCATGGCGGGTTCGCTGGCGGGCGGGCTGTTGTACGAGCACAGCGTCGCCCTGATGCTGACCGCGTCGGCGGGCCTGATGGGCGTCGCACTGATCGGCGTGGCCGCCAACAGGAAGATGCTGGACGTCACGCCGACAAGCTCACGCGATTCATAAGTCCGCAGCTCGCGTGGGGTTTTGCGGCCATTTTCCGGTTCCGCGGCGGCCGCGGGGAAGGTAGCTGGTCACCGCGTTGTGCCACACTGTTTCAGGAAGGTGACGGGAGGGATGCACATGTCGCGCTGGACGAGGGCAGCCGGACTGGCCGTGGTCGTGGCGCCGCTGCTGGTGCTGACCGCGGGGCCCGCCATGGCCGATCCGGATCAGGCCCCCGGCGATCCGGGGCTGGTGGCCGGCCCCGTCGACCCGCCCGCCCCGCCGCCGTGGGGCGTGCCCCCGGCCGACCCCGCACCCGGGCCGCTGGCGCCCGGGCCGCAGGCCCCGGCGCCCGTGGCGCAGCAGGCCTACACGGGTCCCGCGGCCGGGCAGAACCCGGCGCCGTTCACCGGCGTCGCGCCGTTCGGTCCGCCCAGCTTCGTCCCGGCGACGGGCTCGACCGTCGGGGTGGCCCAGCCGATCATCATCAACTTCCCCGGCCGCGTCGACGACGCCGGCGCCGCCGTGGACGCGGTGCACGTCTCGTCGGTTCCCGCGGTGCCGGGCAAGTTCTACTGGATGACCCCGACGCAGCTGCGGTGGCGCCCCCTGAGCTTCTGGCCGGCCCACACCGCAGTGACCGTCGACGCCGGCGGCACCGTCTCCAACTTCATGACCGGGGACGCGCTGGTGGCGACGGCCGACGACGCCACGCACCAGCTGACCATCACCCGCAACGGGGTGGTGGAGAAGACCTTCCCGATGTCGATGGGGATGGCCGCCGGAGGTCACCAGACGCCCAACGGCACCTACTGGGTCCAGGACAAGAAGGCGTCGGTGGTGATGGACTCCTCGACCTACGGGGTGCCCGTCAACTCCGCCTATGGCTACAAGGTGACGGTGACCGACGCGGTCCGCTTCGACAACGTCGGTGACTATGTGCACAGCGCGCCGTGGTCGGTGAGCGACCAGGGCAAGCGCGACGTCAGCCACGGTTGCATCAACATCAGCCCCTCCAACGCGAAGTGGTTCTACGACAACTTCGGCCCCGGCGACCCGATCGTCGTGAAGAACTCCGTCGGCACCTACAAGAAGAACGACGGCTCCAACGACTGGCAGAACTAGCCTCCTCGCCCGGGGTCAGTTCCAGATGCGGACGCGCCGCGCCGGCTCCAGGAACAGCGCGTCGCCCTCGCCGACGCCGAACGCCGCGTAGAACGAGTCGATGTTGCGCACGACCCCGTTGCAGCGGAACTCCGGCGGCGAGTGCGGGTCGACGGCCAGCCGCCGGATCGCCTCGGCGTCACGGGATTTGGTGCGCCACACCTGGGCCCAGCCGTAGAACACGCGCTGCACGCCGGTCAGGCCGTCGATGACGGGGGCGGGTTTGCCGCCCAGCGACAGCTCGTAGGCCAGCAGCGCGATGGACAGCCCGCCCAGGTCGCCGATGTTCTCCCCGACGGTGAACGCGCCGTTCACGTGGTGGCCGTTGCTCAGCGCCCGGGGCGTGTACCCCTCGTACTGCTCGATCAACGCCTTGGTGCGGGCGCCGAACTCGGTGCGGTCGTCGTCGGTCCACCAGTCGACCAGGTTGCCGTCGCCGTCGTACTTGGCGCCCTGATCGTCGAAGCCGTGCCCGATCTCGTGCCCGATCACCGCGCCGATCCCGCCGTAGTTGGCCGCATCGTCGGCCGGCGCGTCGAAGAACGGCGGCTGCAGGATCGCCGCGGGAAAGACGATCTCGTTCATCCCCGGGTTGTAGTAGGCGTTGACGGTCTGCGGCGTCATGAACCACTCGTCGCGGTCGACCGGCCCGCCGAGCTTGGCCAGCTCGCGGTCGTGGTCGACGGCATACCCGCGCTGGTAATTGCCGTACAGGTCGTCGCGGTCGATCACCAGCGCCGAGTAGTCGCGCCACTTCGCCGGGTAGCCGACCTTGGCGGTGAACTTGGCCAGCTTGGCCAGCGCACGCTCCCGGGTCTGCGGCGTCATCCACTCCAGATCGTTGATGCTGACCCGATAGGCCGCCTCCAGGTTCTCCACCAGCGCGTCGATGCGGGCCTTGGCGTCGGGCGGGAAATGCCTTTGCACGTAGAGCTTTCCGACGGCATCGCCCATCAGGCTCTCCACCAGCGAGACGCCCCGCTTCCAGCGGTCGCGGATCTGCTCGGCGCCGGTCAGCAGCCGCCCGTAGAAGTCGAAGTCGGCGGCGACGACGTCGTCGGTCAACCAGGCGGCGCGCGCCCGGATCACCCGCCAGCGCGCCCAGCGCTTCCAGTCCTCGAAGTCCTCGCTTTGCCACAGGGCGGCGAAGGCGGTGAGGTAATCGGGTTGGCGCACCACGACTTCGGCGACCGCCGCGGGGGCGGCGCCCAGCGCGCCGACCCAGCCGTCCCAGTCGAAGCCGGCCCCTTCGGAGCGCACCTCGGCGAAGGTGCGCAGGTTGTAGGTGAGGTCGGCGTCGCGGCGCTTGACCACATCCCAGTGCGCGGCCGCCATTTTCGTCTCCAGCGCCACGATGCGGGCCGCGGTCTCGGCGTGGTGGTCGGGTTCGCCGCCGAACACCAGCGAAAACATCCGCGCGATGTGTCGCGGATAGGCGGCTAGCACCGCGGCGTGCCGCTCCTCGCGAAAGTACGACTCGTCGGGCAACCCGATGCCCGACTGCGTGAGGTGCACCAGGTAGCGGGCCGAGTTCTTCGAGTCGGTGTCCACATACAGCCCCACACCCCCGCCGACCCCGGTGCGCTGCAGGGCGCCCAGCGCCGTGGCCAGCGCGGCCGGGTCGGCGGCCCCGTCGATCGTCGCCAGTTCGTCGCGCAGCGGCTGCAGGCCCCGGCGTTCGACGGCCTCCTCGTCGAGGAAGCTCGCGTAGAGGTCGCCGATGCGCTGCTGGTCGGTGCCCGCTTCGGCACCGCTGCCGCTGGCCTCGATGATCAGGTCGCGCACCTGCTCCTCGGCGCGGTCGAACAACTGGCGGAACGCGCCGTCGGTCGCCCGGTCGGCGGGGATGACGGCTTCGGCCAGCCAGCGGCCGTTGACATGACCGAACAGGTCGTCCTGGGGGCGGGTGTTCGGGTCGACATGGCTCAGGTCGATGCCCGAGCGGATGGCCTCAACTGTCACCCTGCCATCCTTCCATCCGCGCGGGGGTGCGACGATCGGGCCATGTCCGACGGCGAGCAAACCGAGTCACCGGCCCGCGAAGGGGCCGACGACTCCGCCCCGCCGGACACCGCGCCCGCCGACGACCGGATCTTCTCCCATTACGGCGTCGCCTCGGCTGTTCTGGGCGCGCTGTCGGTGGCCGCCGTCGTGCTCGGTGCCCTCGTCTGGTCCGGCCACCGCGACGCGGTCGCCGAGCGCACCTACCTGACCCGCGTCATGCAGACCGCCGCCGACTGGTCGGGCGTGCTGATCAACATGAACAGCGGCAACATCGACGCCAGCCTGCAGCGGCTGCACGACGGGACCGTCGGGGAGCTCAACGCCGACTTCGACGCGGCCGTGCAGCCCTACCGGCAGGTGGTGGCCAAGCTGCAGTCGCGCAGCAGCGGCCGCATCGAGGCGGTGGCGATCGACACGCTGCACCGCGACCTGGACACCCGGCCCGGCGCCGAGAGGCCCCCTAGATCCACCGTCACCACCAAGTTGCCGGCGTTCGCCAGCCGCACGGACTCGGTGCTGCTGGTCGCGACGTCGGTCAGCGAGAACGCCGGCGCCAAGCCGCAGACGGTGCACTGGAACCTGCGGCTCGACGTCTCCGACGTGGACGGCAAGCTGATGATCTCCAAGCTGGAATCGATCCGATGAGGAACGTCTGGCGGCTGCTGGCCTTCGACGTCGTGGCCCCGCTGGCCGCGATCGCCGCGCTGCTGGCGGTCGGGGTGGTGCTCGCCTGGCCGCTGTGGTGGGTGGCGGCGTGCTCGGCGCTGGTGCTGCTGATCGTGGAGGGGGTGGGCGTCAACTTCTGGCTGCTGCGCCGCGACTCGGTCAGCGTCGGCACCGACGACGAGGCGCCGGGGCTGCGGCTGGCCGTGGTCTTCCTGTGCACGGCCGCCCTGGCGGCGGCGGTGCTGACCGGCTACACGCACTGGACCCGGGCCGACCGCGCCTTCGACCGGGACTCGCGCGAGGTGGTGCAGATCGCCACGAGGATGGCCGAGGCGATGGCGTCGTTCACCCCGGGCGCACCGACGAGTTCCATCGACAAGGCCGCGGCGCTGACGGTGCCGGAACGGTCGGGGGCGTTCAAGGAGCAGTACACCAAGTCCAGCGCCGAACTCGCCCGCCAGAACGTCACGGCGCAGGCCACCGCGCTGGCGGCCGGGGTTGAGGCCATCGGCCCCGCGGTGGCCAGCGTGGCGGTGATCCTGCGGGTGACCCAGAGCGCGCCTGGCCAGCCGCCCGGCCGCGCGGCGCCGGCGTTGCGGGTGGGGCTGGTCAAGCGCGGCAGCGCGTGGCTGGTGTCCGACGTGGTGCCGGTGAACTCCCGCTGAGCGATCAGTTGGATTCCGCGGCGCGCGCGGACTTGACCTTGACGAACCGGTCCGACAACCGGCGCATCCGGATCATCAGCGAGGCCGACGGGCTGGCGCCGCCGGCGAGGTAGGTGGCCAGGTCTTCGGGGTCCACCCCGATGCGGGAGGCGAACTCGTGTTCGGCCAGGCCGGACCGGTCGATCAGCACCCGCACATGGCGGGCCACCTCGGCGCGTTCGTTGGCGTCCAGATGGGCGCGGGCCCGTTCCAGCACCTCACACAGGGCCCGAGAGATGCCCGTGATGGCTGTGACGCCGTATGGCCGGGCGCCGTCCAGGACTTCCTCGAACTGGCGGGCCGTGCGCCCGTACGGGTCGCGTTTCAGGGCGGCCGCAATGCGCTTCCAGGTCGCGATGTCCCCGCCCTGCAGCGCCGAGCGGATGGCGGCGGTCGACCAGAATTCGACGGGCTGGTCGGGATCGGGCAGAATTTCGCCGCCGGACCGCGGCGACGGCGACGCGGGGCGTCGGTCGGATGCCAACGTCACCTCGCCTCCTCCAGCATCGCCACGGCCACCGACAGGCAGCGGTGTCTCACCTCGTCCCAGTCCGCCTTGGCGTCCGGTCCGGACCACTGCTCTTCGGTGAAATCGCAAGGATGTGGGTCTGCGAGCCGACGGACCAACTGGGTGGCGATCCATTCCCGCCCCGATGACCCACAACAGTAGTACTTGTCCATTGTGCCCAGAACGAGAGCGGCGGTTTCAGGTTCCACCGTGCCGACCATATCCGCGAATTCGGCGTAGTCGCGGCTGGTGTTACGGCACATGATCAGGTAGCCCTTGAGGCGCAGCGCCTCGGCGCCGGTCGGGACCAACAGGCGGTCCCCGGTGGGCAGCTGGACGTTGGCGGTCTCCACCGGGCTGCGCCGCTCGAACCGCGACTCCTCGCTGACGTCCCCGCTGGTCTGCAGCGCATCGAGGGCCACCGACAGCCGGCCCCGCCACAGCGTGACCGGGTGCACCGGACGGCCGTTTCCGGTGATCGCGCGGGCGATGCCGTTGCGGGCGGCGCGGCCCCCGGCCGGTTTGGCGGCGGGGTTCGCCTCGCCGTTGCCGGCGCGGCCCGCCGCGACCAGCTCCCGTTGCTCGCCGAGGTCGACCCGGTGCGGGATCTGGCCCGGACCCAGTCCCCGCCCGCCGGCGGCTTTCGCGCCGTTGCGGGCACAGCCGGTGAACGCCAGGGGGTCGGCCACGCAGATCGCGTCGGGAGCCAGGTGCTTGAGCTTCGCGGCCGACTTGAGCACCACCCGCAGGTCGGCGCTGGGGGCGACCAGGGCGGAGATGTCGTCGGGGATGACCACGACGTCGCCGAGGTCGACCTCGGGCAGCGGCCGGTCGAAGTCGACCGACGGCAGGACCCGCGACAGCCAGGGCGGGATCCACCAGTTCCACTGCGCGAACATCGCCATCAGCGCCGGCACCAGGACCAGCCGCACCACGGTGGCGTCCACCGCGATCGCGACCGCGCAGGCCACGCCGATCTCGGCGACTAGGGGCATGCCGGCGAACGCGAACCCGATGAACACCGCGATCATGATCAGGGCGGCGCTGGTGATCGTGCGGGCGCTGGTGCTTACGCCGCACGCTACGGCGTCGCGGGTGTTCCCGGTGTGCAGGAACCGTTCCCGGATGCGGGTGAGCAGAAAGATCTCGTAGTCCATCGACAGCCCGAAGGTCATCGCGAGCACCAGCGGGGGCACGGTGCTGTCGATCGAGTCGATCCGGGGAAACCCCAGGTCGGACAGCCAGCCCCACTGGAACACCATCACCAGGCTGCCGTAGGCGGCCGCCACCGACAGCAGCGTCATCACCACGCCCTTGAGCGCCAGGAACACCGAGTGGATGGACAGCAGCAGCATCGCGAACGCGATGAGGGCGACGACGAGCAGCACCAGCGGCTCGGTCTGCGACACCCGGTCGTCGAAGTCCTTGATCAGCGCGGTCGGCCCGCCGACGTCGACGCGGGCCGTTCCCGCGCCGGGGACCTTGGGCAGCTGCGCGCGCAGCCAGCCGACGGTCTGCCGGGCGCTCAGGTCGTCGGGGTCGACCGAGAGCACCGCGGACAGCAGGGCGCTGCCGTTGTCGTCGGCGAACTGCGGGGGCGAGACCGAGGTGACGTCGGGAGCCTGCGCCATCCGCTGCCGGATCGCGCCGAGCAGCTGGCTGTGCTCGGGTGCGGACGCCCCGCCGTCGGGGAAGGTGACGAGCACCTGGATCGGGCCCAGCGTGCCGGGGCCGAGCGCCTGGGCCGCCGCGGCCACGCCGGCGCGGATCTCGTGCGAGGAGTCGAACTGGCGCAGCAGGCTGTTGCCCAGCACCATCGACGAGACGGGTACCGCCATGACCAGCAGCAGGGCTGAGGCGGCCAGCGCCGAGATCCACGGGCGGTGCATCACCCCGCCGATCCAGCGGTTCCAGAACCGGGACTGGGTGCAGTCCGGCTGGCGCGACCAGCGCAGCAGCGCCGACCGCCGCGCCGCCGCGCGGCCGAACGTCGCCAGCACCGCCGGTGTCAGGGTGGTCGAGGTCAGCATCGCCACCGCCACGGCCAGGATCGCCCCGGTGGCCATCGACTTCAGCGCCGGGGTGTTGATCAGGTAGATGGCGGTCATGGAGGCGATGACGGTCAGCCCGGACAACACCACGGCCAG
>NZ_JBYCLG010000121.1:0-13981 GCF_057473785.1 Mycobacterium sp. TH-M103 | reverse complement strand
ACATTGCCGACCACGAGCAGATCGGCGTCGACTTCCTCGGCCAGGTCCACCAGCGCATGAACCGGGGCATCCTGGATCGGCCTTTCCTCGATGTCCGTGGCCCCCGCCGCCTCGGTTCGCTCTCGGGCGTCGTGCAGCATCGCGTAGATGGGCGCGTTGCCCTGCACCTTGTAGGCCTCGTCCCGGAGTATGTCGGCCGCGCGCAGGTCGTCCTTGGGGGGAACGTACCCGGTGGCGATGATCAACTTCGCGCCCGATTCGGCCGCGATGGCGCCGGCCTTGGCGACCGCCCGTAGCGACGACTCCGAGCCGTCGGTGCCGACGACCACGGTCCGATAGGTCTTCACTCGTTCTCCCTGCCTTGTCGCGCAATCCTTCTGCAGTCGGCCCCATCCATCCCGTCGCTGCCAGATTATCGGCGGATGTGCCGCAGTAAAGAGTTTTGCCCGACACCGCGGCGATCGCCGGTCGCGCGGACGCGGCCGCGTACGACCCGTCCGGTTGCGGGACCTTTTCTCATGGCGCGGAACTCAGCGCAGCGAGCCGGGTCGTGGAGTCGTCGCTCGGGGCGGCTGCCACGATGTGGGCAACCAGCTTGCCGCCACGGGTGACCTCGATCGGCTGTCCCGCGGCAACCCGGTCGAAATAACGACCCGCTCGCCTGCGCAGCTCCTCGAGCTCGACTCGCGGACCCGCGTCGGGGGCAGTCCTCGAGTCGCCGGCCGCCACGATCCGCGCCAGTAAGCTGCCGTCCCGGACGACAAAGAGCGTTTCCCCGGCCGCGACCCGATCGAAGCACCGGCCGGCGCGCTTTCGCAGCTCGTCGAGGCCGACCCACCCGCCGGCGTCCGGTGCCGCGACGCGGACGGATCGCGCCGGGATCGGAGCGACCCTCCGGTCACCGACCGGCACGATTCGAGCCACCAACTTGCCGCGGCGGACGACATCGATCGTCGCGCCGGCGGCGACCCGCTCGAGATAGGTGGGCATGTTGTACCGAAGTTGGCCTAGGCCAATGACTTCCCGCATTCCACTCCGATCTCCGTGCTCCCGGACCGGCCCGGGAAGTATCGGCCGCGCGCTGCGACCGCGCCGACCCGGAACAGTATATGACCGTACGTGCGGTCAGTATCAACGCTTGGTGCCCGACCCGGCCTCCGCCGGCCAAGGCCACAGGAAAAGCGCTGTGATCCAACGGCATCGACCGCGGCGGGGATGGTAGAGCCGATCGCGTTCAGCCGGGCGGCGCCAGCATGTCCTTCCATCCGTCGTCTCCTGTTTTGCTGGAATTCTCGACCGCATACCTGACACCGTCGGGCCCGACGAGCTCCCCACTCTGCGGGCTGTAAACCGCGGTCGGGGGACTGCTGGGCGTGTATACGCAGGGATTCGGCTGCTGGCCGTTGCATTCGACGGTCCCCGACCCCGGCCGCTGCAGCGCATCGCTGACGGGAGGCGGTGTCCCCGCCACCCTGTCGGAAGGCGCCGGGTTGAGACCGTTGTCGATCGATGGTGCGGGTATCACCTGACCCGGCTTCACCGGCTGGTCGCAGCGCGCCGCGGGCGCGGGGCAGGTGAGGATCTGGTTGGGTTCGCCGTACCAGGGGTTGGTTCCCAGGGGGACGTAGGGTTTGTTGTCGCGGCAGTCGCGCGGTGTGGCAGCGCGCTTCCCCGGGACATCGACGCACGGTAGGTTGCGCGCCCCGCGCACGGCGTTGGCCGGAGTGTCTTGCGGGATCTTGCAATACGTTCCGGACGGCATCGGCGCCAGGCTGGTGTCCGCCGGAGACCGCCACTGCGATGCCGGGAGGAAGCCCGTCAGGCACGGGGGAGGCTGGTTGATGGTCGCCGACGTGCCGAGGGACGCATAGCCGGGGAAAGGCGCCGTCACCGTCAGCCCTTCCGCGGCGCCCTGCGGATAGGAGACCAGGAGTTGCTCGACGCCCTTGTGGTAGCGCTTGAGCATCTCCAGCACGATCTCGATGTTGGCCAGCGTCTGCGGCAACGAGTCGCGGACGTCGCCGAACACCGCGTTGACCTGATCTGCGGTGGGCGCCGCTTGGGTCAGGATGCTTCGCACGTGCTGGTCTTCTCCCGCGGTCTGCGCGGACAGGATGTTCAGGTTGTGCGCCCAGCGCTCGATCGCGCCACCCGACTCGACCTGACTGTCGATGACCGGCCCGGAGTGCTGGATGATGTCGTCGACATCGGCGATGTTGGTCTTGAAGTCACCGGCGATCGCCTGCGTCGCGTCGACCAGTCGTTGCAGCGCCGGGCCCAGCCCGCCGACGGCTTGGGCGGTCTCGTCGAGCAGCGCGGGAATCTTGTCCCTGGGCAGCACGGCCAGGCCACGGTTGGCGGCGTCCAGCGCCGGCCCGATCTCGGTGGGCACGGTGCCCTTGGTGATGGTCTGTCCCGGCGAGAAGTAGCGGGTCGGGTTGCCCACCGACACCAGGTCCAGATACTGCTCACCGACCGCCGACACCGAATGCACGTTGGCCGACGCGTCGATCGGAATCTTGTAGCGGTCGGCGATGCTCATGCTCACCCTCGCGCCGGTCTCGGTGGGTCGGACGGCGGTGACCTTGCCGATGGTTTGACCGCGGTACGTCACGTTGGCCGTCTTGTACAGGCCGCCCGAGGCGGGCAGATCCGCGTTCAACGTGTACTGGCCGATTCCCATCGCAGCGGGGATCCGCAGGTAATACCAGCCCAGTACGATCGCGGTGAGCACACTCAGAACGCCGAACACGATCAGCTGGGTCTTGATGAAGCGGGTCAGCATTGCCTGTCGGCTCTTTCGACCAGTGGCCCGCCGGGAGCGTCGTTCGGGTTGGGTGTGTACCGGACGTCGGGAATCATCGTTTCGGGGTCGCGGCCCCACGATTGCTCGAGCGCGCGCAGCGCTCCGGAGAATCCGGTCCCGGTGAGCACCGCGTTGTCGACGGCGCTCAGCGTCAGATCGAGCGTCAGCGACAGGTTGAAGTAGTCGCCGCGGAACGACTTCGGCACGGCGTCGACATCGAACGGCCGGACCAGGATCACCTTGAGTGCGCGGATGAGATACGGTGCGGCACGACCGAGTTCCCGCAGGGGGCACTGCAGCGACAGTAGATCCTGGTGCAGATTGCCCCGCGACGCGGTCAGGTATTCGTCGGCGAGCCGGCTGAGCCGTCCCGTCGCGACGACCGCGTTGATCAGAAGGTTCTGTTTGTCGGCGAAATGTTTGATCAGGGGTGGGAACTCGGTGAGCACCCGGTCCAGGACGTCCGAGCGGGGACCCACGTACGCCAACAGCCGGTCGGTGGAGTCGATGGCGCGAGTGATGTCGTCGCGTTGCTCGTCGAGGCGGGCGGTGAAGGTGTCCAGCTTGCCGAGAAAGGCGCGGATCTGGTCGGCGCGCCCGCGCACGACGTTGTAGAGCTCGTTTTGCAGCACCTCGAGGTTCGGGATGCCGCCGCCGCGCAAGATCAGGGCGAGACTGGCCATTGTCTGTTCGGTCGTCGGGTAAGCGGAGGAGTTCTTCAGCGGGATGGTGTCGCCGTCCTTGAGCCGCTCCGGGGACGGGTCGGGCGGCGCGGCCAGCTCCAGATGCTGGGAACCCAGAAGGCTTGTCTGTCCGATCTTGGCGGTGGCGTTCCTGGGTAGCTTGACGTTGTTGTCCAGACGGATCGTCAGCGTGGCGACCCAGTTCTTCAGTGCGATCGCGCGCACCGTGCCGACGAAGACGTCGGCCACCCGCACCCGGCTGTTGTTGTTGAGGGCGAGCGTGTCGGGCATCTGCACGTAGACGGTGTAGGAGCCGGGCTGGCTGCCCGGACCGCCGGGCATCGGCACGTTGGCGATTCCATGCCAGCTCCCGCACGACGACAGCGCCGCGGCGGTGCTCATCAGGACCAGCCCCCGAAAGGCTCGACTCCGCATCCGAGACATCAACGCGCGCAACGTTTTCATGATCCGACGCCCTTCGATGCGGCCGCCTCCGCGGGTGGTGGCCCGGGGGGCGGCGGGACCGGCGCCTGCGGCGCCTGCACTCCGATGGGCGGCAACACCGGGTATTCGTCGTAGGCGTTCGGCGGGCCTGGCGGGGTCTGCACCCCCGGCGGTGGCGGTGCGACGTCCGGACCGCCCATCAGTTCGGCCAGCGACCCCGCGGTCAACAGGCCCGCCGTGATCGGCCCGACCTTGGTGCCCTGCATGCCCGGCGCGACAACCCAGCCGGGCTGGGTGTTGCGATGCGACAACGGGGTGTCGGGCACCCAGATCCCGGGCACGGTGGTGTCCTTGTAGCCGTCGGGCGGTTGCAGCCGGGCCTCGGAGTAGGCGACCTCCTTGGGAAGGGTCTCGGCGGTGCTGAACGGGTTCAGCCCGAACGGCGGGTAGTTGAACTTGATCGCGTCGAGAACCGGCGCCAGGTACTGCGCGCACAATTCGGCGGAATCCTGATACCCCAGCCGGCTGCCGGCCTGAATCATGCTGCAGATGAACTGCATCGGGTTCGCGAAATTCGGGATCGCCGGGATGGACATGACGGCGCCATGCGACGGATGGTAGATCTGGCTGAGATTGGTCTCCAGCGTCGGCAGGACGTGCAGGGCGGTCTCCAGACCGTTCAGCGGATCGGGCTGAACCAGTGCGGTGGTCAGGTCGGCGAGGTTGCCGACGTCGTGTGCGATCACCTCGCGGTTTTTGGCCAGGAACGGTCGCAGGGTGGGCAGCAGTCTGTCGAAATGCCTTATCGCACTGGTGAGTTCGGAGTCGGACCTGGTCAACCTGTCGGTGAACCCGGCCAGGTTGTTGTTCAGCGCGACGAGCTGCTGGTCGTCTTTGTGCAGCGCGTCGACGAACAACGCCAGGCTGTGCACCACCGCGAAGAAGTCGCCGCGGCCCTCGTTCAGGGCGGTCAACGCGCGCGACAGGCTGTTCAGCGTGGTGTTGATCTGGGTGCCCTTGCCGGCCAGCCCGTCGGCGAACGATTCGATGACCTCACCGAACGGGCCCGTGGGCTGCTCGGGGGTGGGGCCGAGCTTGGAGATGATGTGGGCGACGCTGTCGCGCAGCTGATCCCACTCCGTCGGCACCTGCGTGCGCTCGAGCGGGATCACCGCGTGGTCGGCCAGCACCGCACCCCCTTCGTAGGGCGGCTCGAGCTGAATACTGCGTGACGCCACCAACGTGGGATTGACGATCACCGCGGAGGCGTTGGCGGGCACCTTGTACTTGTTGGCGTAGTGGAACGTCACCCTCATCTTGTCGCCGGCCGGCTCGATCCTGTCGATCGAACCGACGCGAACGCCCATGATCTCGACTTTGTCCCCGGGATAGAGCGCGTTCGCCTCCGCGAAGTACGCCACCACGGTGTTGGTGGTCGATTTCTGGTAGAGCTGCCAGCCGAGGAAGCCGGCCACCAGCGCCAGCACCACCACGGCCGACCCGATGACCGTGCGGCGCCGCAATTTGTGAATGCTCAACACGGACTTCAATTCCGGCCACCTCCCGTCCCATCCGTCGCGATGGCCGGGGCCGGCGCCAACGGCTCGGTGCGCGCGCCGGGCGGCGCCTGAGTCGGAAGCGGCACCGGCGTGCCCGGGACGTCCGGCGGCGGCTCGCCCGGTCGCCCGGCGATTCCGATCCCCGGTGTCGGCGACAAGCCCGCCGGGTTCGGTGGCGACGTCTGCACGTCCAGCGGCGCCGGGAAACTGCCGCCGAACGGGCCGGCGTCCACCCCGGCGCACGGAAGAGGGTTCCACGGCCGTGGCAGCGCGTCGTGCGCCGGCGTGTACGAACACGCCGATCCCGGTGGCACGGCGGGGCCGGGATGCTCCGGGGTCCCCTCGGACACCGCCGGTGCGGGCGGGGGCGCGCCGTTGGGGAACCGGGTGCCGTTGGGGTCGGGCCAGCGGAAGGCCGGCAGGCCGGCGCTGCGCCAGAAGTCCTCCGGGTCGATGCCACGCTTCTTGAAGGCGGCGTCGACGAACGGCTGCAACATCCAGTACGGCAGCAGATTGGACAGGACGATCTTGAAGTACGGTCCCGAGGCGACGGACTCTCCCAGCGATGCCGCGAATTGGCTCACGTATGTGAGGGTTTGAGCGAGGTCTTCTTTGCGTGCCACCAGCACATCACTGAGGGTGCGCAACTGTTCGAGGACCGGATTCAGGCTCGGGTTGTCGTTGATGAACCCCTGAACCTGGGACGAGAACGCGGAGATGTTGCCCAGCAGGGCGTCGATGGCTCGTCCGCGCGCGTTGAACGCGACCAGCAGCGTCTTCGCGTTGACCAGCAACCTGTCGATCTGTTCGCTGCGGTCACCCAGGACGCCGGCCACCTTGTTGGCCTGGGCGAGCAGGTGTTTGATCTGTTCGTCGCGTTGACCGATGGTGTCGGAGAATCTGGCCAAACCGTCGAGCGCGGCACTCAGATGGGGATAGGTCTCATCGACGGTCTGCGACAGGGTGTTCAGCGAAAGCTTGATGGTGTCGATGTCCCAGCCGGTGGCGGCCTTGGTGGCGTCGGAGAACGCATCGTAGAGCTGATAGGGCGTCGTGCTCTGGGCCAGCGGCAACACGCCGCCGGGCCGCAACATCCGGTTGCCCCGCGGCTCGATCTCGAGCACCTTCTTCCCCAGGATGGTGTCGGTCTTGATCGCCAGCCGGCTCTCGGTGCCGATCGTGTTGCCGCCGATGGAGAACTTGATCTTGACGTGATTGCCGTCGATCGCAAGTGCCTGCACCGTACCGACGTTCACCCCGGAGATGCGCACCTTGTCATTGGTGTTCAGCTGTCCGGTGTTGGCGAACTGCCCGTAGTAGCTGGGAGTGGCGAACACCATCGGGACACTGGTGAAGCTTTGGCCGACGGCGACGACCAGCGCCAGCACGGTGATGCCCATCAGCCCGGTGCGGCCGCGGTTGAACTCGGTCAGCGTTCTCATTGCGGGGTGCACCTGCCCGTAGGCTGCTGCCAGATCCTGACCGTGCGGACCGGGCCGCCGGGCTGCAGTCCGTTCCACTTGATCGTGAGGTCACACAGGTAGAAGTTGACCCAGTCTCCGTAGAGGCCGATGCTGCGCCCGATCAGGTTGAGCGCGGTCGGCATCTTGTGGATCAGATCGTTCAGTTGATCCTTCTGGTCGATCAGCGGCTGCTGGAACGCCTGCAGGTAGTTGATCTCCTTGTGCAGCAGGGCGCGGTTGTCCGCCAGCAGGTCGGACACCGTCCCGGCGGCATTGCTCAGTTGCGCGGTGCCCTCGGCCAGCGGATCGGCGTGGTTTTCCAGCCCGGTGATCAACCTCTCGAAGTTTTCGACGGTCTGGTCGAACTCCTTGCGATGCCGAACCGTGTTGTCCAGCACGATGTTCAGGTTCTTGACCACATCGCCGATCGCCTGGTCGCGCTCGGCGATGTGCGCGGTAACCTGCGCGGTCTGGTCGAGGATGTCGTTGATGGTGCCGCCCTGGCCCTGGAACACGGTGATGATGGCCGACGCGATGGTGTTGACCTTTTCCGGATCGAGCGCCCGGAAGAGCGGCTTGAAACCACCGATCAGGCTGTCGAGATCCACGGCCGGTGTCGTGCGCGAGAGCGGGATGAAACCGCCCGGCGGCAGGATCCGGTCGACCCCCTCGCCGGCACCGCGTTTGAGCTCCACGTAGCGGTTGCCGATCAGGTCGAGGTAGCGGATCTGCGCGGTCGTCGACTGGTAGAGCGGTATCGAGCGGTCGACGTCGAAATCCACCAGTACCCGCGTGCCGCCTTCGATCAGCCGGACGTTCTTGACCTTGCCGACCTCCACCCCGGAGGCGCGGACGAACTGCCCGTCGCGCAACCCGGTGGCGTTGCTGAACTCGGCGGAATAGCTGTTGGTGCGGTTGAAGCGCATCTGACCGAAGACCAGGACGATCGCCACGGTGATCAGCAGCAGCACCAACGCGATGCTGCCTAGCTTGATTGCGCTGCCGGTGATTTTCATGGGTTGATCGTGTTGTCCCCGACCTGACGACCCCACACGTACTCGATTGCGTACGGAGAGCCGGTGTCCACGTGGTTGTAAGGGGCGATGCTGGCGCCGGTGTCCACCACCAGGGACGGGGCGGGCCACAGATCACGGGTGACGGGTTGCCAGCACCCGGGCGCGCCGCCCGGCCCGCCATGGGCGTTCACGCGCGGCAGATTGTCCGGATAGACATAGGGATTCGGCGCCCCGCCGACCAGCCCGGCCAATCCCAAGAGCCCCATCGTGGCTACGCTGCCGGCCAGTCCCGGGAGGGTCAGAATGCCGCCCAGGCCCGACGTCAGCTCGGTCATGGTTCTCAGCGCGTAACCGTTGCCGCCGCCCACCGTCGCATAGGCAGCGGGTTCGGCCTCGTTGTACTCGCGGACGGTGCAGAAGATTTCGGGACTGTAGGTGTCGAGCAGCTGTGCGGTGGGCACCAGATCGCCGATGCCCCGCTGCAGGTAGGGCCCGCCGCGGGCGAAGATGTCTGCGCCGGTGTCGCCCAACCCGGCCGCGGCCAGCAGGGCGGCGTCCAGGTCGGCCTCCTGCCGGTGCAGCGTGTGCGCCGTGACCACCGCATGGTCGAGGGCGTCGAACAGATCCGGTGCGGCGGTGGCGTAGGTGTCACCCAGGTCGGCCAGCCGCGCGATGTCGTGCCGGATCTGGGGCATCTGCGGATTGAGGTCGTCGAGGATGGCGTTGCCGTTGACGATCGACTGGCCGAACTTGTCGCCCAGCCCGCTCAACGCCTCCGCGGCCGCGGCCAGCGTCAGGTTCAGCTTGACCGGGTCGACCTTCTCGGCGATCGAGGTGAGTGTCTCGAACAACGTGTTGAACTCCGTTGTCACCGACCTGGCGTCGATGACCTGGCTCGGGGTGATCCGTTGCGGCGTAGGGTGTTTAGGCGACGTCAGCGACACGTACTTGTTGCCGAACACCGTGGTCCCGGTGATGTTGGCGTCGACATTGGCAGGAATCAGCGGGATGTACTCGGGCTTCACGTTCAAGATGAGCTTGGCTGCGGGCCTGCCGTCACGCTCGATCTCGGAAATGCTGGCCACCCGGCCGATCTCCACACCGTTGTAGGTGACTTTCGACCCCGGGTCCAGCACCAGACCCGCGCGGGCGGACAGCATCGTCAGAGGCGTCTTCGGCGTCAGCTGGCCCCGAAACTGCAACCACACGAACGCCAAGACCAGCGCGGCGACCAACAAGAAGACCACGGCCGCCGTCTTGTACGGCGGGATGCGTTGCTGGTTCTCCTGCACCGGTCTGGTCATGGCGGCTACACGGTGAGCGCAAAGTTCGGGTTCTTGCCGTAGACCGCCATCGCGGTCAGCACCACCACCACGACGACGGTGACCAGCGACAGCCGCATCGACCGGCCGACGGCCTCGCCGACGCCGACCGGTCCGCCGCTGGCGTTGTAGCCGTAGTAGCAGTGGGTGGTCATCACGATCACCGCGATGACGATCACCTCCAGGAAGGACCAGCCCACGTCATTGAGGCGCAGGAACGTGTGGAAGTAGTGGTCGTACGTGCCGGCGGACTGCCCGTAGAGGAACACCGTGGTGGCTTGCTGGGACAGGAAGGCCATGGTGATTCCCAGCGCGAACAGCGGGGCGATGACGACCAGGCTCGCCACCACCCGGGTGGAGGCCAGGAAGGCGATCGACCTGATGCTCATCACCTCCAGCGCGTCGATCTCCTCGCTGATGCGCATGGCGCCCAGTTCGGCGGTGGCGCCGGCGCCGACGGTGGCGGCCAGCGCGTGACCGGCGGCCACCGGCGCCACGAACCGCACATTGACCATCGCGGCCACGAAGCCGGTGAACGCCTCGACGCCGATGTTGCCCAGCGAGGCGTAGCCCTGGATGGCGACCAGGGAGCCCGTGGCCAGGGTGATGAAGCTGACGATGGCGACGGTGCCGCCCACCACGGCCATCGCCCCCGTCCCCATCCCGACCTGGGCAACCATCCGCAGCGTCTCTTTGTGGTAGCGGCGCACCGCGAAGGGGATCAGCCCGACCGCGGTCAGCGTGAACCAGACCATCTGCCCGATCTCGACCAGTAGCCGAACCGGGGCGTCCCGGTATCTCCTGAGGGTCGTGGCCGCCCGTGGGAAGCGGACACGCAGTGCGGCGGTCGCCGTAGCCGTGGTCACCTCAGCGCCCCGTTCCGAAGCGGACACCAATCGTGGTCAGCACGACGTTGACCGCGAACAGCGCGATGAAGCACAGCACCACCGTCTCGTTGACGGCGGTGCCGAGACCTTTGGACCCGCCGCGCACGATCAGGCCGCGGTAGCAGCCGACCAGGCCGGCGATCAGGCCGAACGTCGCGGCCTTGACCATCGCGATGACGACCTCGGGCAGGCCGGTGATCGCGGTCAACGTGGACAGGTAGGCACCGCTCGAGACGTTCTGCAGATACACGCTGAACAGGTAGCCGCCGACCAGGCCGACGGCGACCACGAGGCCGTTGAGCAGCACCGCGACCACGGTCGAGGCGACGACGCGGGGCACCACCATGCGGTGGATGGGGTCGATGCCGAGCACCTCGAGCGCGTCGATCTCCTCGCGGATGGTGCGGGCGCCGAGGTCGGCGCAGATGGCGGTGGACCCGGCGCCGGCGACCACCAGCACCGTCACGATCGGGCCGAGCTGGGTGACCGCGCCCAGCGCGGCACCGGCCCCGGAGACGTCGGCGGCGCCGATCTCGGTCAGCAGGATGTTGATGACGTAGATGAGCAGCACGGTTTCCGGGATGGACACCGCGATGGTGGGCAGCAGGGACACCCGCATGATGAACCAGCCGTTGAGGATGAATTCGCGCCATTCGAACGGCTTCATCAGGGCCTTGCCGGTCAGCACGCACATGCGGAAGAACCCGCCGACCACTTCCGTTCCCGGCCGGATCTGGGTGCCGAGCTTGCCGGCGAACGTGGTCGAAGTGGTCATCGGCGCGGCCCCCGGCCTACGTGGTGCGCGAGCTCGCCCACGCCGGGATAGCTCGTCGAAATAGTTTGGCAGAAAAGGTTTTTCGCAGCTGTAGGCGCGTGCCGCGTCGGGCCGGCAGCGTCGGCCTGCGCCGTCCGGTTCGGTGTCGTCCGCGTGTGCACCACGCTGCCACTATGGCATCCGACCGTACGGTCAGTCAACGAAATGGCCTCGCTGAGGCCCCGTGGCCTTGTCGGCAGGAGCCATTTGCGCCCGCTCGATGTTTCGGTTGCCCTCGGGAGCGGATATTCCCGACTAGAAGCCGACCCGTCGTACAGTCGAGCTTTCCGCCGGCCGCGCGAGCGCCCGGCGTGTCACGTGGGCCGGAGCGGGGGGATTCCTTCCTGCCCAACGCATTCCAGCGCTAGGTGGTCAACCCGTCGTACCCGCCGCCGCGGCGAGGGAGTCGCGCACCACCGAGACCACGTCGGCCGAAGGGCTCGCCCATCTGCCGAGTCCCAGGCGGTCGAGTAGCAGTCCGCCCAGGAACACGTCGGCGAAGGCGGCCCCGACCTGTTCGGGTGTGCGGGAGTCGGCGGGATCGAACCACACCCACATCCACTCCAGCGACCCCCACAGCTGCAGTGCCGCCAGTTCGACGTCCACGCTGCGGAAAACACCGCTGTCCACTCCGTTGCGAATCTCGCTCACGGTGAGCGCGAGCAGATCTCGGCGCAGTTCACGCACGTGTTGCATCGCCGGGTCGTCGGACAGCTGGAGTACCTCGCGCTGGCTTGCCACCGTCGCGTCACGAGCGGTGACCTGCAGCAGCGCGGACGTGAAAATGATTGCGGCGATGCGTTCGTGAGGGGCCCCCACGTGATCCCAGACCGTCCGCAGCGCATCGAGCTGGCGGGCCAGATGTGTCTCTTCCAGCTCCCGCAGCATCTGGGCTTTGGTCCCGAAGTGATGAACGATGGTGCCTTTGGACATGCCGAGCTCATCGGCGATGTCGCCGATGTTCGTCTTGTCGTAGCCGCGTTCGGCGACATAGCGGACGAACGCGTCGAGGATCTCGCTACGTCGGCCGGGGGATCTGGGCATTTTCCAACCCTTCGGCGTCGACTAACCGTACGAACGGTCTACCATAACCTCCGGTGTGTGAATATCCCCCGTCGGGTGTGTCGGCCGTGCGGATCGCCTCTGTGGCGATCAGTCGCCGGAACGCGCGCGAGGGGCGACCGGTTTGGGGCCGTCCGGCGGTTCAACGGAGCCCGTAACCATTGCGCCGATCCGGTGCGGTCACGACGTACATGTGCGCGCCGTCGGCGCAGGTGATCTCACCGGCGGTGTAGACCGTCATGAGTTCTTTCCCGTCGCCGTCGGCAACGCACACATACGTGTCGGTCTCGGCGTCGTAGTCGAAGCTGTTCCACGCCAGGACGAACGCCAGGCAGTTGCCGTCGCGGTCGGCGACGACGAGCTTGTGCGCACCGGACTCCTTCAACAAGTCGGCATCCCGCGTGCGCTGCTGAGGGACCTGGGTGGTGTGGACCGTTACGCCGTTCGCCATCTCTGCACTCCTTAGCGAGGAGATCTCCTCGGGTCCGGGCGCTCCAGTCCGGACCTGGCAGCGATTGTCTCCCCCCGGCACCACCCCAGACCAGGGCATAACGACCCTCCGCGCGGGGTCGTAAGTCGCCGACCACCCCCGCCGCCCGCCCTCCCAACGCGTTGGTTGACAATCGACGCCAGACCACTTCGTCCGAAGTCCCAGCGTCAAAGGAGACACAACCATGGCTGAAGCCGTCATCGTCGAGGCAGTGCGCTCACCCGTCGGCAAGCGCAACGGCGGGCTGTCCGGCGTGCACCCGGCCGACCTGTCCGCGCAGGTGCTCAACGGATTGGTCGGCAAGGCCGGCATCGACCCCGAGATCGTCGACGACGTCATCTGGGGCTGCGTCATGCAGGCCGGTGAGCAAGCCCTCGACATCGGCCGCACCGCGCTGCTGACGGCCGGTTGGCCGGAGACGGTTCCGGGTGTGACCGTCGACCGCCAGTGCGGGTCGAGCCAGCAGTCGGTGCACTTCGCCGCGGCCGGCGTGGTGGCCGGCCACTACGACGTGGTGGTCGCCGGCGGGGTGGAGTCGATGTCCCGCACCCCGATGGGTTCCTCGCTGGCCAACGGCGGACGGCCGTACCCGGACGCGTTCATGAACCGCTACGACCGCCAGGTGCCCAACCAGGGCCTCGGCGCCGAGATGATCGCCGAGCAGTGGGGGCTGAGCCGCACCGCGCTCGACGAGTTCTCGCTCGCCTCACACGAAAAGGCTGCAGCGGCACAGGATTCCGGAGCCTTCGACGACCAGATCGTGGGCATCAAGGACCAGGAGGGTGGGGTGGTGCTCAAGGACGAGGGCATCCGCCGCGGCACGCCGATGGAGAAGATGGCGTCGCTGAAGCCGGCGTTCAAGGAGGACGGCGTGATCCACGCCGGCAACTCCTCGCAGATCTCCGACGGCTCGGCCGCCCTGCTGTTCATGTCCGCCGAGAAGGCGAAGTCGTTGGGCCTCAAGCCGATCGCCAAGGTGCACACGGCCACCCTGGCCGGGGCCAACCCGGTGATCATGCTGACCGCGCCCATCCCGGCCACCCAGAAGGTGCTGAAGCGCTCGGGCCTGAGCATCGACGAGATCGGCGCCTACGAGGTCAACGAGGCCTTCGCCCCGGTCCCCCTGGCGTGGCTGAAGGACATCGGCGCCGACGAGAAGAAGCTCAACCCCAACGGCGGGGCGATCGCGCTCGGGCACCCGCTCGGCGGCTCGGGGGCGCGGCTGATGACCACGCTGCTCTACCACATGCGGGACAAGGGGATTCGCTACGGCCTGCAGACGATGTGTGAGGGCGGCGGTCAGGCCAACGCCACCATCCTGGAGCTGCTGTGACCGAAGGCGACACCGGCCGGCCCGCGGTGCTGGTCGAACGTCGCGGCAACGTCGCCGTCATCACCATCAACCGGCCGGAGGCCCGCAACGCGATCAACGGCG
>NZ_JBYCLG010000120.1:0-2332 GCF_057473785.1 Mycobacterium sp. TH-M103 | reverse complement strand
CCACCCGGCCCTTGGCCCAGTGATCCATCTTGATCTGCGACATCTCGTCGAAATAGAAATCCGGTGCGCTGCGCATGTACTCGAGCAGCTGCGGCCGTACCCAGCCGTCGCCGGCCATCCGCCGATCCAGTTCGGCGATCTGGGCCTCGGTGTCGCGGGACATCTCGTTGCCGTCGCGGTCGACCACCGACGCGTCGCGGATCCGCGTCCGGAGATGGTCGGCGGCGGCCCGCGACTACATGCGGTCGAGCACCGTCAGCGCCGGGCCCTGCACGTCGATCGCCTGCCCGCCCGGCCGCAGCCCAGCGCACGCTCCACGACGGTCACCGAATAGCCTTGGTGCGCAAGCCAATACGCCGGCCAGCCTGGCGCCGCGTACCAGAACGCTAACCATGGAAAGTCACTTGATCCCTGCCAGTTTCCTTGCATCGGTGAAGATGTCGTCGAGCATCGCCGGTGTCAACCTACCGGTGAACATGTTCTGCTGGCTCGGGTGGTAGCAGCCGAGCAACCGCACGCCCGCGTTCAGCTCCGCGACGACACCGTGCCCGAACCGCGGCTTGGGCAGCCCGGCGGCGGCCGGCAGCCGCAGCGCGACCTGCCAGCCGAACCCGCCGAGGGCCACTATCACCCGGACGTGAGCGGCCACCAGCCGCCACTCGGCCTCCAGCCACGGCCAGCAGGTGTCGCGCTCCGCCGGGGTCGGGGCGTTGGCCGGGGGCGCGCAGCGCACCGGTGCGACGACGCGAACGTGCTTGGTGCGCAACCCGTCCGCGGCGTCCACGCTGGTCGGCTGGTTCACCAGGCCGGCCCGGTACAGCGCCGCGTACAGCTGATCGCCCGACCGGTCGCCGGTGAACATCCGCCCCGTCCGGTTCGCGCCGTGCGCGGCGGGCGCCAGTCCCACGATCAACAGCCGGGGCCGCTGCGCACCCCAGCCCGGCACCGGGCGTCCCCAGTACGGCTGGTCGGCAAACGCCCGGCGTTTGTCGACGGCGACGCCCTCGCGCCAGCTCACCAGCCGCGGGCAGGCCCGGCACACGCTGATCAGCGCGTCGAGCCGGGGTATCGAGTCGGCGCCGGCCGCCAGCGCGACCACCTGCGCGGCGCCGGCCGCCGCCGGTGTCTGCGGGGTCGCCGGATCGCCGGGCCATCCGGTGCCGGGAACCACCGGGGAATCGAACGGCCGGCCGGTGCGTGGATGGACGAGCACATGAACATCGTGCATTCAGCTGGTGGCGACCGCGAAATTCATACGCCGCCCCGGCCGAGCCGGGGTTACGTTCGGCCGCGATATTCATGACTCCCACAAGCCGCGGCCCGGCATTCCTGATCCTGTTCGCCACACTCATGGCGACAACGGGCACCGGCACCTCGCTGGTGACTTTCCCGTGGCTGGCCCTGCCACACCACAACAGCGCGCCTTCCTGGCGCTGGCGCTGCCGATCGCCGCGATCGGGCTGGTGGCTTGCCGGCTGCCGTCGCTGCGGGAACTGGACAACGCGCCGTCGGTCGCCGTCGACGCCGGTCCGTAGGATCGGGACGTGGAAAACGCGCTGGCAGGCCTGATCGCCGAGTTGCCCGACGGGACGGTGGTCACCGATCCCGCAGTGACCGAGGGCTACCGGCAGGACCGGGCCTTCGACCCGTCGGCCGGCAAGCCCCTGGCGGTGGTCCGGCCGCGGCGCACCGAAGAGGTGCAGACGGTGCTGCGCTGGGCGAACGCAAACCGGGTGCCGGTGGTGACCCGCGGCGCCGGCAGCGGCCTGTCGGGCGGGGCCACCGCCCTGGACAACGGGATCGTGCTGTCGACGGAGAAGATGCGCGACATCACCGTCGACCCCGTCACCCGCACCGCGGTGTGCCAGCCGGGTCTGTTCAACGCCGAGGTCAAGAAGGCCGCCGCCGAGCACGGCCTGTGGTACCCGCCCGATCCCTCGTCGTTCGAGATCTGCAGCATCGGCGGCAACATCGCCACCAACGCCGGCGGGCTGTGCTGCGTGAAGTACGGAGTCACCACCGACTACGTGCTGGGCATGCAGGTGGTGCTGGCCGACGGCACCGCCGTGCGGTTGGGCGGTCCGCGTCTGAAGGACGTGGCGGGCCTGTCGCTGACCAAGCTGTTCGTGGGCAGCGAGGGCACGTTGGGCGTCATCACCGAGGTGACGCTGCGGCTGCTGCCCGCGCAGAACACCTCGAGCGTCGTGGTGGCGTCGTTCGGATCGGTTCAGGCCGCGGTCGACGCGGTGCTCGGCGTATCGGCGCGCCTGCGGCCCTCGATGCTGGAGTTCATGGATTCGGTGGCGATCAACGCCGTCGAGGACATCCTGCG
>NZ_JBYCLG010000119.1:0-12318 GCF_057473785.1 Mycobacterium sp. TH-M103 | reverse complement strand
AGGGGCGTCGTTTGCGGGCTCCACAGTGGCGGCCCAGGTTATTCCGATCATTCTTTCAGCATTTGTCTGTAGCCGCGGCGGCCGAATGGGCCTAGCTTTCTGCGTAGAGGTTTCGAGAAAGGCCAGGAAGATGGTCGCGATTCCGATTCTGCAACGTTCGCGATTGCACGCCGCGGCCGCCGCATGCGCGCTGGCCGTCGCCGCGCTGGCCAGCGCGCCCGTCGCCGGCGCCGACGACCCCAGCCCGCCACCGAACGGCACCAATCCGCAATGGGACGGCTTGGCCCAGGCCTGTCACGACGGTGTCTGGCAGTCCTGCGACAACCTGGTCGCGCAGACGCGACCGATGGTCTCCTCCGACCAGAAGGCCTTCGACTACAACCTGTACGGCCTGCGCTGCGGCGGGCGGGTGGTCGACTGGCTCTACGGCACCTACGACTGCGGGGCTCCGGCCGTCACCTGCGTGCAGATGTACCGGCCCTGCCACTGACGGCCGGCCGGCGGTGCTTGGCGGTGGCGGAGGGATTTGAACCCTCGGACGGTGTTAGCCGTCACACGCTTTCGAGGCGTGCTCCTTAGGCCGCTCGGACACGCCACCGTCGAGCAGCTTACCGAACCGGTGCCGCCTCACCCCAATCGCTGCCGGGCGAAGAACTCCTCCAGCGGCGCCGCGCACTCGTCGGCGAGCACACCGCCGCGCACTTCCGGGCGATGGTTGAGCCGGCGGTCGCGCACGACGTCCCACAGCGACCCGACCGCCCCCGTCTTGGGTTCCCAGGCGCCGAACACCAGTCGCGCGACGCGGGCCAGCACCAGCGCGCCCGCGCACATCGTGCACGGCTCCACGGTGACCGCCAGGGTGGTGCCCTCCAGGCGCCAGCCGTCGCCGAGCACGCCGGCCGCCGCCCGCAGCGCCAGGATCTCCGCGTGGGCGGTCGGATCGCCGAGGGCCTCACGCGCGTTCACCGCGCGGGCGAGCTCGGTGCCGTCGGCGCTCACCACCACCGCGCCGATGGGCACGTCGCGGGGACCGGCGGTCGCGGCGGCCGCCAGCGCGGCGCGGATCAGGTCCTCGTCGCAGCCCGGCTCCGCCGCGCTTGCGGTCACCGACCGAGGCTCATGGCGGCGACCCGCTGCGCCCGACTCCGCCGCGCTTGCGGTCACCGACCGAGGCGGTCGATCACCGACGACAGCTGGTCGGCGAAGCCCATCTCCCGGGCGATGCGGCCCAGTTGCTCGTCGGCGTACAGGTCGGACTCGTCGAGGATGACGCCCAGCACGGCCTCGGGCAGCCCGATGTCGGCCAGCAACGCCAGGTCGCCCTCCTCGAAGGGCTCGGCGTCCTCGAGGTCGTCGGGATCCAGGTCGGCGTCCAGCTTATCCAGGACCTCCGCGGCGATGTCGTAGTCCAGCGCGGCCGTGGCGTCCGACAGCAGCAGCCGGGTCCCCGACGGGCCCGGCCGGAGGATGACGAAGAATTCGTCGTCGACGTCGAGGAGCCCGAACACCGCTCCCGCGCTGCGCAGTTCGCGCAGCTCGGTCTCCGCGGCCTTCAGGCTCGTCAGCGCCGTGGCCGACATGGAGTAACACCGCCACTGGCCCTCTTCGCGCACGACGGCGACCCCGAACCCGTCCGGTGTGTCCGCGGACGGGCCCTGGGCCGAGGCCCGTTGTGCTTCCATGGGCGCCTACGCTAGTCGTTGACCTGGCCTCTTGACCAGACGAACCCGGCCGCCCACGGCACCGCCGCCCTGGTCTGTGTCAACCTTGGACTGTGGCGAGCCCTGTTTTGAAAACACCGGTGTGCGTGCTCGGCCTGGGGCTGATCGGCGGCTCGATCATGCGGGCGGCCGCGGCGGCCGGCCGCGAAGTGTTCGGCTACAACCGGTCGGTGGAAGGTGCGCACGCGGCCGTCGCCGACGGCTTCGCCGCCAGCACCGACCTCGCCGAAACGCTGACGCGCGCGGCGGACACCGGCGCGTTGATCGTGCTGGCCGTTCCGATGCCGGCGCTGGCCGCGATGCTGGCCCGCGTCGGCGAATTCGCGCCGGACTGCCCGCTGACCGACGTGACCAGCGCCAAATGCGCGGTGCTCGACGAGGTCGCCGCCGCCGGGCTACTGCGGCGCTTCGTCGGCGGCCACCCGATGACGGGCACCGCGGAATCGGGGTGGGCCGCCGGCTACGCCGGGTTGTTCACCAGGGCGCCGTGGGTGGTCAGCGTCGACGACCACGTCGACCCCGGGGTGTGGTCGACGGTCATGGCCCTGGCGCTGGACTGCGGCGCCCTGGTGGTGCCGGCCCGGTCCGACGAGCACGACGCCGCCGCGGCCGCCATCTCGCACCTGCCGCACCTGCTCGCCGAGGCGCTCGCCGTCACCGCGGGAGAGGTTCCGCTGGCCTTCGCCCTGGCCGCCGGTTCCTTCCGGGACGGCACCCGGGTCGCGGGCACCGCCCCGGACCTGGTGCGGGCCATGTGCGAGGGCAACGCAGGCCGGTTGCTGCCCGCCCTCGACCACACCATCGAGCTGCTCGGCCGCGCGCGCGAGTCGCTGGCGGGCCACGGCTCGGTGGCCGAGCTCGTCGAGGCCGGCCACGCGGCGCGCACGCGCTACGAGAGCTTCCCGCGCCACGACATCGTCGCGGTCGTCGTCGGCGCCGAGAACTGGCGCGAGGAGCTGGCCGCCGCCGGCCGGGCGGGCGGGGTGATCAGATCCGCTCTGCCAACCCGGGATAATCCACGATGAAACCCTCGTCGTCTGCGCTCACGATGGTGTCGGCGACCGGGGAACGCAACTTGATGCCGTCCAGCCTCCCCGTGCTGATGTAGCTGACGCTGGTCGCGGTGACGGACATGTCCGGGACGTTGACGTACACCACCGGCAACGTGGCCGACTCCGCGCGTTCGTGCAGGCCGAGCCGCCGGATCGGCAGCGCGTTGAAGAACGGGCTGAACACCACGTCGACGTCGAGGGCGCCGTCGTAGGCCGCGCGCCGGTCACCCTGGTGGTCGGTGACCAACCACATGTTCTCCTCGTCGCGGGCGATGGCGAGCACGCGTTCCCGCTCCGCCAGCGTGACCGTCATGCCGAGGCGCCTGGTGGCGCCGGTCTCGTCGGTCTGCACGTCGTAGTAGGCGCCGAAGGCCGGGTTGGTGTCGGTGGCCGCGGCCACGATGCGCCCGTTGGCCCGGATCCGCTTGCCGGACACCTGGATTCGTACCGATTCCATGCGGGAAACATCCTGCGCGCGCCAGGTCAGCATCGCCTGCCACACGCGCCGGGTCGAATCTGGGGCGTCTGCGTTCACCCGTCTACCGTAAATCCTGGTCGCCGTCCGCGGCGCGAGAGTCGGTAACTGCGTGCGCCGGTGCCCGGCGCCGACGCCCACACCGCCGCCGCCACCAGGCCGTCGAGCAGCAGCGCCAACGCCGCCACCAGCAGCGCACCCACCAGGGCGAGATGAAACTCACGCTCCTTGATCCCGTCGATCAGGTGCCGGCCCAGCCCGCCGAGGCTGGCGTAGGCGGCCACCGTCGCGGTCGCGACCACCTGCAGGGTCGCGTTGCGCGCACCGCCCAGGATCAGCGGCAGCGCGTCGGGCACCTCGACGCGCTGCAGCACCTGGGACTCGGTGATGCCCATCGCGCGGGCGGCGTCCACCACCGCCGGATCGACGCCCGCGACGCCGGCGTAGGTGCCGGCCGGCAGCGCGGGTACGCGCAGCAGGATCAGGGCGAACAGCGGCGGCCCCAGGCCCAGCCCGCACAGCAACACCCCGAGCAGCAACACACCCAGCGTCGGCAGCGAGCGCAGCCCGTTGACCGCGCCGACCACCAGCACCGTGCCGCGGCCGGTGTGCCCGATGACCAGCCCGAGCGGGACGGCGATCAGCGCCGAGGCGCCCACCGCCACGACGGTGTACTCCAGATGCTCGAGCGTCCGCGCCCCAGGCCGGCCGGGCCTGTCCAGTTGTCCGCGGTCAGCAGGTAGCAGATCGCCTGCCGCGCGAAGTTCACCGCGCGCCGCCCACCGCCGGGGACAGCGCCGGAGACCGGCGGCGCCCGGGGCGCTCCCAGGGCGTGGCCAGCCGGCCGGCCACCACGATCAGCGCGTCGACGACGAGCGCCAACGCCAGGAGCGCGACGATGCCGGCCACGATCTGAGCGCTCTTGTCTGTCTGATAGCCCTGGGTGAACCAGGCGCCCAGGCCCCCAAACCGATCACCGCACCCACGGCGACCATGGCGATGTTGGTGGCCACCACCACGCGCACCCCGGCGACCAGCACCGGCAGTGACAGCGGCAGCTCCACCGCGAGCATCCGCCGCAGCCCCGGGTAGCCGACGGCGGTGGCGGCGTCGCGCACCGCGGCGGGCACCGCGACCAGCGCCTCGAGCACCGCGCGCGCCAGCAGCGCGGCCGTGTAGGCCGTCAGCGCGACGACCACGTTGGCCTCGTCGAGGATCCGGGCGCCGATGACCATCGGCAGCGCCACGAAGCGCCGGCGACGCGATGGTGAACACGACGACGGCCGCCGCCGTCGTCGGCCGCCGGGCGACGGGCGCACGGCGCACGAGCGCGCCCAGCGGCACCGCGACCGCCGAGCCGAGCAGCACCGGCAGCAACGACAGCCGCAGATGGACCACGGTCAGCGCCCAGGCCATGCCGAGGTGGGTCAGCAAATAGTGCACGTCTCAGCCCCGCCGCCGGGCCGCCACCGCGGCCAGCACGTCCTTGAGGCGGTCGGACTTCTTCTGCGAATTCACCAGCGGCGCAATGTTACCGGCCAGGAAATGTTACCGGCCAGGAAATTGTGCTCGGGGTCCTCCAGCACCACCAGGTGATGCCGCGGGATGCCCGGTGACGTGCTGAAGATGTCGGCGGTGTCCACCTGGTCGTCCGCCAGCGCGCGCACGGTCACCGGACCGCCGTCGTTGATGCGCACGAAGTTTCCCGTGCCGATGTCGAGTCCGTATCTCTGCTTGAGGCCGGGCAGCCCCGACGGCCGCGCCTGGGACACCGAGGGCGCCCCGAAGCGCACCTGTGCCGAGTGCGCCGCGAGGCCGGCGATCGTCTTGAGCTGCCACGCGGCGGCGGTACCCCGGCGGCGGCGGTACCCCCGGTGACGGTCACCGTGTCGGTGTCGGATGCCGGCGACGGCGTCAGGATCGACAGGTCGCCGGGCAGCCGCCGGTGCAGCTCCAGCTCGACGGCGTCGAGCGCGGTCGCCGCCGACTGCGGCGCGTAGTACAGCAAGAGGTTGCCGATGTACTCGGGCACCAGGTCGATGGAATGATCCTTGAGCGCGGGGATGTAGGTCTCGCGGCTGCCGATCCCCATCCGCCGCCCCACGTCGAAATGGTTGGCCTGCAACGCCTGCGCGTCGATCTCGGCGGCGATCTCCGATTCCGGGAAGTCGGCCGATCCCACCACGATGGAGTTGGGGCTGCGCGTCTGCGCGCCCAGCGGGTCGGCGTTGCTGCACGACGTGGCCACCCATGCCGTCGCCAACCACACCGCGGCGCACACGGTCGCGCGATGCGGCCGCGACCCTAGCGTGCCCGGCTTCCGGTGTTCGGTTTCATTCCGTGCCGGATGGGACAAAGATGTCACCATGAGCAGCAACACCCCTGCCTCCCCCGACCAGCCGCCCGCCAAGAAGCCCGCCCCGCCACCCAAGCCCGGCGCCAAACGCGAGGAGCCGGCCATCGCGTTCACCCGCGCCGGCGCGTTGTGGTCGTCGCTGATCGCCGGTTTCCTGATCCTGATCCTGTTGCTGGTCTTCATCACCCAGAACACGGAATCGACGGCGTTCACGTTTTTGGGCTGGCACTGGCACCTGCCGCTGGGGGTGGCCATCCTGCTGGCGGCGGTCGTCGGCGGGCTGATCACCGTCGCCGTCGGCACCGCCCGGATCCTGCAGTTGCGCCGCACGGCGAAGAAACAGCACGCGACGATCGCCCGCCAGGGACGCTAACCGGGCAGCTTGGCGAGCTCGGCCAGCCCGCGCGAGATGAGCGGCGCCACCACCTCGGGCACGTGCTCGGAAGCCTTCCCGTGGGCCTGGTCGGATAACCGCCTGCGGAAGTCGATGCCGGCGGCGATGATGGCCAGCTTGAAGTAGGCCAGCGCCATGTAGAACTCCCAATGCGCCAGCGGCCACCCGGAAGCCAGCGAGTACCGGTCGGCCAGCTCGTCGGCTGTCGGCAGCAGCGGTGAGGTCCAGGCGGCCTGCGCGTTGACGATCAGGTCCAGTGCGGGGTCGCGGTACACGCACATCAGCGCCGCGTCGGACAGCGGGTCCCCCAGCGTCGAGAGCTCCCAGTCCACGACGGCCAGCACCCGGGTCGGGTCCTCGGCATCCAGGATCGTGTTGTCGATGCGGTAGTCGCCGTGCACGATCGAGGTCCGGCTCTGGTCCGGGATCCAGTCGCGCAAGCCGGCGTGCAGCCGCTGCACGTCGGCGTCGCGGTGGTCGTCGGGCAGGCGCACCAGCTCCCACTGCGCTCCCCAGCGGCGCACCTGGCGCTCCAGGTATCCGCTGGGCTTGCCGAAGTCGCCCAGACCGACGGCGTCGGGGTCGACGCGGTGCAGGTCGACCAGCACCCGGATCAACGAGTCCACGCAACCGTCGATCACGGTGTGACTGAGGGACTCGAGTTGGGCGCGCCGGCGCACCACCTGGCCGGCGACGAACTCCACGACCTGGAACGGAGCGCCCAGCACCGACTCGTCCTCGCATAGCGCGATCGCGCGCGCCACCGGCACGGGCGTGTCCCGCAGGGCGGCGACCACCCGGTACTCGCGGGCCATGTCGTGCGCCGACGGGGTGAGCCCGTGCAGCGGCGGGCGCCGCACCAGCCAGTCGGCCTTGTCGTCGTAGACCCGGAACGTCAGGTTGGAACGGCCGCCGGAGATGAACTCCGCCCGCAACTCGCCGTCGCGTTCGATGCCGAGCGAACGCAGATACCGGTCCAGCCCGGCCAGGTCGAGGCCCTCGGGTTGGTCAGCTGAAGTCACCGGAATTGTTTACCACCGCCGGTCACCCGCCGTTGATTTCGGGGCAGCAGGTCCCAGACGTGGTCGGTGGCGTTGACCGTGGCGACCGTCACCTGGCCGGACCGCGAGAACAACAGGCGGGTGACCGAGGCGTAGTCGATGGGAAAGGACAGCAGCCGCGCCGTACCCAGGATCTCGTGCAGCAGCACGTTGATCACCCCGCCGTGGCTGAACACCGCCACCGTGTCCTCGTGGTCGGCCGCCGCGACGACGTCGTCGAGCCCGGCGCGTACCCGCGCGCAAAACGCCTCCTCGTCGACCGCGCTGGGCAGGTGCCCGGAGGCCATGCGCGCCCACTCCTCGGGCCGCTCCGCGCGGATCTGTTCGACGGGGATGTAGAGGGGCAGGTCGCGGTCGTATTCGGCGAACCGGTCGTCGATCTCGATCGGCAGTTCGCGGGCCGCCGCGACCGGTTCGGCGGTCTGGACGGCGCGGCGCTGGGGGCTGCTCACCACGCGGCCGACGCCGAACCTGGCCAGTGCGGTGGGTAGGCGCCCGACCTGCGCCAGCCCTTCCTCCGACAGCTCGGGGTCGGAGCCCTCACCGGGTTCGCTGCGCAGCGGAAGGGCATGCCGGACCAGAAGCACTTGCATGCCATCAAGCCTCGCATGCGGCGCCGGCAACCTTGCCCGGCGCGTGGAGAATGCTATTCTCCGACAGGAGAGTGAGGTGTGCATGGGTGTCGGCGGCGAGACCGGACCGGACGCGGGCGTGCTGGGCCGGTGGCTCGACGACCACGGCGCCCCGGGCGGCGGGGAGCGGCCAGCGCTGGAGCGGCTCAAGGGCGGTTCGCAGAACACCCTGTACCTGATCGACCGCGGCGGGGAGCGCATGGTGCTGCGGATGCCCGGCGCCCGCGCCGACGCCGCCCGCATCGACGGCCTGCTGCGGGAGATCCGCCTGGTGCGGGCGCTGTCGGGCACCGACGTCCCGCATGCGGCCCTGATCGCCGCCGACGACACCGGAACCGTCCTGGGCATGCCCTTCTACGTGATGCGCGCGATCGACGGGTGGAGCCCGATGGACGGCGGCTGGCAGGCGCCGTTCGACGTCGACCTGGCCGCCCGCCGCGGGTTGGCGTTCGAGTTGGTCGAGGGTGCCGCCAAGCTGGGCCGGGTGGACTGGCGCGCCCAGGGCCTCGAGGGCTTCGGCCGCCCCGACGGGTTCCACGAGCGGCAGGTCGACCGCTGGCTGGCCTTCCTCGACGCCTACCGGGTGCGCGATCTTCCCGGCCTGGACGTGGCCGCCGACTGGCTGCGCCGCAACCGCCCGGCGTCGTATGAGGCGGGCATCATGCACGGCGACTACCAGTTCGCCAACGTGATGTTCGCGCACGGGGCGCCGGCCCGGCTGGCCGCGATCGTGGACTGGGAGATGACCACGGTCGGTGACCCACTGCTCGACCTGGCGTGGGCGCTGCTGGGCTACGACGGCGAAAACCCCGGCGGCGACGGGTTTTATCTGGACATGACGGGGATGCCGACCCGCAGCGAGCTGCTCGACCACTACGAGAAGCTCAGCGGGCGCTCCACCGAGAACATCGACTACTACCTGGTGCTGGCCAACTGGAAGCTCGGCATCGTGCTGGAGAAGACGTACGCCGCCGGGGTGCGCACCGGCAAGGTGGATCCCAAGGTGCAGGACGCCTTCGGGGCGATGATCCCCAAGCTGATCGCCACCGCCGCCGAACTGGCCCGCACGAGCAAGGGACGCTGAGATGGGTTATGCCGAAAAGCTTTTCGACCTCACCGATCGGGTGGTGCTGATCACCGGCGGCAGCCGGGGCCTGGGCCGGGAGATGGCGTTCGCCGCGGCCCGCTGCGGCGCCGACGTGGTGATCGCCAGCCGCAACATGGACAACTGCGTCGCGACCGCAGCGGAGATCGAATCCGAAACCGGCCGCTCCGCCATGCCGTATCAGGTGCACGTCGGGCGCTGGGACCAGCTCGACGGGCTGGTCGAGACGGCCTACGAACGGTTCGGCAAGGTCGACACCCTGATCAACAACGCCGGCATGTCGCCGCTGTACGACAAGCTGACCGACGTCACCGAGAAGCTGTTCGACGCGGTGGTCAACCTCAACCTCAAGGGGCCGTTCCGGTTGTCGGCGCTGGTCGGCGAGCGCATGGTGGCGGCCGGGCGTGGCTCGGTCATCAACGTCAGCTCCACCGGCTCGCTGCGCCCCAACGGCGGCATCATCCCCTATGCCGCCGCCAAGGCCGGCCTCAACGCGATGACCGAAGGCCTGGCGCAGGCGTTCGGGCCGACCGTCCGCGTGAACACCCTGATGGCCGGCCCGTTTCTCACCGACGTCAGCAAGGCGTGGGATCTGTCCGGCGACAACAACTTCGGCCACCTCGCACTCAAACGGGCCGGCGACCCACCCGAGATCGTCGGCGCCGCGCTGTTCCTGGCCTCCGACGCATCCAGCTTCACCACCGGCTCCATCGTGCGGGCCGACGGCGGAATCCCCTAACCGATAGGAGCCTTCGATGCCTTGGGACTTCTCCACCGAGCCGGAGTTCGAGAAGAAACTCGACTGGATCCGCGAGTTCGTGCGCGAGGAGGTCGAACCCCTCGAGGTGGTGTTCCCCGGTTGCGAGTTCCTGCCACTGAACGACGAACGCCGCCGGATCGTCGACCCGCTCAAGCAGCAGGTCCGCGACAACGGTTTGTGGGCACCGCATCTGGGCCCCGAACTGGGCGGGCAGGGATTCGGGGCGGTCAAGCTCACGCTGATCAACGAGATCCTGGGCCGCAGCCCGTGGGCGCCGATCGTGTTCGGCACGCAGGCGCCCGACACCGGCAACGCCGAGATCATCGCCCGCTTCGGCACCCGGGAGCAGAAGGACCGATACCTGTCCGGGCTACTCTCCGGCGAGATCTTCTCGTGCTTCTCGATGACCGAACCGCAGGGCGGCTCCGACCCCCGCGTGTTCACCACCCGCGCCGTGCCCGACGGGGACGGCTGGGTGATCACCGGGCGGAAGTACTTCTCCTCCAACGCATCTGTCGCCTCGTTCTTCATCGTCGTCGCGATCACCGACCCCGACGTCCCGGTCCACCGCGGGGCCTCGACGTTCCTGATCCCGGCCGGCACCGAGGGGCTGAAGGTCGAGGCCACCCACCACCTCGTCGGTGCGCTGCCCCACGAGGCCGGGCATTCCCTGGTGCACTACGACGGGGTGCGGGTGCCCGCCGACGCGTTGCTCGGGGAGCCCGGTCAGGGCTTCATGATCCTGCAGGCGCGGCTGGCCGGTGGGCGGCTGCACCACGCGATGCGCTCGATCGGCGTGGCCCAGCGAGCCGTCGAGATGATGTCGCGGCGCGCGAAAAGCCGTTTCACCCAAGGTAGTTCGCTGGCCGACAAGCAGCTGGTGCAGGCGTTCGTCGCCGACTCCTACACCGAGCTGATGCCCTTCCGGCTGGCCGTGCTGCACGCCGCCTGGCTCATCGACACCGCCGGCGAGCACGCGGCCCGCCAGGAGATCGCCGCCTGCAAGATCCTGGCGTCGCAGGTGCTGAAATCGATCGGCATGCGCGCGATCCAGGTGCACGGCGCGCTGGGCACCACCGACCAGCTGCCGCTGGTCAACGTCCTGCTCGGCGGCGTGGTGCTCGGGCTGGCGGACGGCCCCACCGAGGCCCACAAGGTCAACCTGGCCAAGATGCTGCTCAAGGGGTACGAGGCCGAAGACGCCGAGTGGCCCAGCGAGATGCTGGATGTCCGCCGCGAGGCCGCCCGCGCCAAATACGGGGACCTCGTTGACCGGTGACCGGGTCACCGCGGCCGTCGAGCGGGCGCTCGACGAGCGGCAGCGGGAGGCCACCGAGGAGGTCGAACGCATCCTGGCCGCCGCGGTGCGGGTGATGGAACGCGTCGCGCCCGAGCCGCCGCGCGTCAGCGACATCGTCACCGAGGCCGGCTCGTCGAACAAGGCGTTCTACCGGTATTTCGCCGGCAAGGACGACCTCATCCTGGCCGTCATGGAACGGGGCGTGGCGATCGTGGTCTCCTATCTCGAGCACCAGATGGCCAAGGAGTCGCGACCGGCCGACCAGGTCGCCCGCTGGATCGAGGGCACGCTGGCGCAGGTCGCCGATCCGCACCTGATCAGCATGAGCCGCGCGGCAGCCGGGCAGCTGTCGGCGGCCACGAACTGGCGGGCGGCCGACCAGGAGATGATGCGCCCGTTGCGGGACCTGCTCCTGACACCCGTTGCCGCGCTGGGCAGCACCGACGTGGACCGCGACGTCGACGCCGTGTTCGACTGCACGGCCGCCACCATGCGCCGCTACGTCGGGTCGGCCGACCGGCCCGGCCCCGACGACATCGCGCACGTGGTGCGGTTCTGCCTGCACGGGTTGGGGGTCGGTTGATGCGCGCGGTCGTCTGTCGTTCCTACGGCGCACCGGAGGACCTGGTCGTCGACGAGCTGGCCGACCCGGCCCCGGGCCCCGGCCAGGTCGTGGTGCGGGTCCACGCCGCCGCGGTCAACTTCCCCGACGTGCTGCTGATCGCGGGCAGGTATCAGGTCAAGATCCCGGTGCCCTTCGTCCCGGGCAGCGAGCTGGCCGGCGAGGTCGTGGCGGTCGGCGCGGGCGCGCCGTTCCGGCCGGGCCAGCGGGTCTCCGCCACCACGCCCACCGGGGCTTTCGCCGAGCAGGCCCTGCTCGACGCGCCGTCGGTGACGCCCATCCCCGACGGCGCCGACTACGCCTCGGCGGCCGCGTTCGGCGTCACCTACCGCACCGCCTACCACGCCCTGCGCTCGATCGCCGAAGCGCGCCAAGGAGACTGGGTGGTCGTGTTGGGCGCCGCCGGCGGCGTAGGGCTGGCCGCCGTCGACCTGGCCGTGGCCATGGGCGCCCGGGTGCTCGCGGCGGCGTCCAGCCCGGACAAGCTCGCGCTGTGCCTGCAGCGGGGCGCCGCGGCGGTCGTCGACTACGCCACCGAGGACCTGAAGTCGCGCATCCGCGAGCTGACCGGCGACGGCGCCCGGGTGGTCCTCGATCCCGTGGGCGGACCGTACGCGGAGCCGGCGCTGCGCGCCCTGGCCCGCGGCGGGACGTTCGTCACCCTCGGCTACGCCGCGGGGACCATACCGTCGATCCCCTTGAATCTCGTTCTGCTCAAAGGCATCACGGTGCGGGGCATGGAGATCCGCACCTTCATGGCCGACCGGCCCGACGACGCCGCACGTGACATGGCTGAGCTGGCGCAGCTGTTCGCCGCCGGCACGGTCCGGCCCTACATCG
>NZ_JBYCLG010000118.1:0-3945 GCF_057473785.1 Mycobacterium sp. TH-M103 | reverse complement strand
GCGGAAGGGCGCTCCCCGACGGTCGTGGCGCGCGCACTGAAAATCCGCAACCACCATCTGTCCAACAACAACGCCTTGCAGTTCGTGGAGATCGCCGGAGAGACCTACTGTCCGAACGACTTGTCGGCTGCCGTCAATAGTTGAACAGCGTGACCAATCAGGGGACGGCGACCATAGCGTGCTCGTACCACCGAAAGCAGTTGCCACGCAAGATTTCCGAAACGGCTTTGGGTTCTCCACACGGAGCCTACCGGCTCGCTTGATGTTGACAGGGAGGCAACAGTGACACCGATGTTCGTTAAGCCGCTTGTGGTCGTAGCCGGGATGGCCGCCTTCGCGGTGCCGGCAACCGCGCACGCCGACGACGCCGCCTTCTTAAACGCGCTCAACCAGGCTGGTATTCAATTTCCGGATACGTCCGCAGTCAGGTCCGCAGCCCGGGAGGTGTGTGACTACCTCGCAGATGGTCATACCGCCGCACAGGCCGCGCGCGGGGTGAAAAACGCCAATCCCGAGCTGACGCTGACACACGCAGGCCAGTTCGTGGCCATCGCACGGGATACGTACTGCCACCAGTCCGTCACCGGCGCCAGTGACAATCAGCCTGTCGCCGACCGGTCGCAGCCGTAGTCGGTGGCTGTGTGGGCCGCTCACCGAGGCCCGGTAAGGCGGCGGCGTCGGCGGTTCCTTCGACCGTGTTGACGCGATCGATTTTCTGCGTGAACCTGCCCGATTCCGCGCAGTAATGGGGATCCTCGGCTCCACTGTTACAGCAAGACCGGCTCATTCGGTGGTCGAGTACGTTCGGCGGTGGGGATGCGAATGGGCCGTGTGGGCGAGGAAGCGAAACGCAGGTCGTAGTTGGAGCCGAAGCGGTTGGGCCGGGATTCGGTTGCAGCGCGGTCCTGCTCGATCGTGGCTGGACACAGGTTGACCAGATCCACGGATTTACTGTAACGATGCCCCAAATCATCTCGATGGGATTGAGATCGTGAACGGAGCCTGGTAGGCGTTCAACACGACGCTGGTGACGACAGCCGACGCTGGCGGGCCTTGAACTTGGGCACCACCAAGGTACCTGCACGCACCCCATCTGAACCCATGTGACCGCGCCGCCAAGCAAAGACTTGATTGTTAGCCGCCGCCACCGCCGCCCATCGGCGGCAACGGGCAATACGCCCCGCGGGCCAGGTTTACGAATTGAACGGCTTGAATCGACGAAAGCTTGGGATTTTGTTCAGCCACCATTTGCACGGTCTCGTTTTCCGTGTGTCGTCCGGCGATGATATAGGAACACACAGCTTTGCCGCTGGATATGGCCTGATCCGCGTTCGGGTATTGAATTCCCTCTGCGTTGAGTGCTTCGATGAATGCGTCGTCGTTCCCGTCGTCCCCGTCGGCTTCTGCGACGCCAGATGCGCCGAAAAAGGTTGTTGTACAAGCGATAGCCACAAGCAGCCGCTTCATTGCGCACATGTCGTCTCCCATCTCGAGATCCGAAAGAGATTCGACCCAAAGCATAGGGCACGATCGGCCGGATGGAACCTTACTTCCTACCGTCGGCGGAATCGATGGAACCGTGCAGTCGACGGTGATGCTGGCTGCGGATCTGCCTTGCTGCTAAGGCGATCTTTCCATGACACGCAGCGCGAGCGAAAACAAAAGGCGCGCTTCGGGATCGGCCAGTGAGACCGACAGCAGTCTCTCGATCCGCCGCACCCGGTAACGCACGGTGTTGGGATGCACCTGCAGCGCCCGCGCCGCGGCGCCGACGTCGCCGAAGCTGTCGAGGTAGACGCGGAGGGTCTCGGCCAGCGCCGGGTCCTGAGCGTGCAGGTCGCGTATCCGCGGATCCACCAACCGTTTCTCGGCGGCGACCGCGGTGACGATCTCATCGAGCAGGACGGTGGTGCGTGCCTCGGCCAGCGACGTGACCTGCCCGATCGAGACCGGGTGGCGCTCGGCGCTGTCGAGCACGCGGTCCACCTCGGCGCGCGCGCCCGCGACAGCCGCCAGACCCGCGACCGGCGCCGCGATGGCGGCCCGCAGCTCGATACCGAGCTCGGCGCGCAGAGCGCCGATCGTGCCGCGGACCCAGGAGGTGACCGACCGCGTCGTCGCGGTCTGCGGCAACAGCACATAGATCCGTGAGCCGTGTGAGGCCACCCGGGCGTCGCCGCGAAATGCACTGGCGCTCAACGCCACGACGTCGGACAGCCGCGGGGGGCGGGGCATGGTGGTGTCCGCGGTATCCCACCCGATCAGCACGGCACTGCCGTCGACGGTCAGGCCGAGCTCGGCGGCGACGGCGGGCACGTCGGCGGGCTCGCCGTCGGTCAGGCCCAGCAGCTGCTGCAGCCGGCGGGTCTGCGTCGACGGCCGCGCCGCCAGCCGCGCCATGATCCGCGCGGCCAATACCGCCGCTCCCCGCAGCACCTCCTCGGCGTCGTCGGCCAGCGGCCGCGCACCCTGCTGCACCCAGATGGTGCCGGCGAACACCGGGGCGCGGCGCGCGTCGGCCGCCGGCTGGTAGATCCCGACCGCCAGGCGCGGGCGCAGCCCCAGCGCCGGGCGCTCGTCGACACGCACCACCCCGCCGCCGGCGCGCAGCGCATCGAAGATGCCCCACTGGCCGATCCACTTGAGGTGCTCCGGCGGGCCGGCCCTGCCCAGGATGGAGAGCCGGCGCAGCTCGTCGGCCTCGTCGTTGGAGGCCGAATACGCGAGCACCTGGGATTCGGCGTTCTCGATGCTGACCATGCCGTGGATGCGGTCGGCCAGCGACTGCGCCAGCCCGAACAGGTCGGTGCCCGAGTCGTCCGCCGGGTCGGTGCGGTCCCCGTGATGCTCCAGCACGTGGTTGACCAGCTGGTAGAGCCGCTCCCAGCGGGCCCGCGGTTCCACGGCCACCACCGCCGACCCGGCGGCCACCGCCCTGGTCACCAGCGCGTCGGAGGGCTCCTTGGCGAAGATCGCCACGGGCACGCGCTCGCGCGCCTGCTTGTCCACCCAGCGCAGCGCCTCGTCGTCGGCGACGCCGAGCAGGAAGAAAATGTCGGCCGAACCGGCCGCCGCCGCCAGGCCCAGCCGCACGTCGTCGGAATCGATCAGCGCCGCCGAGCCCACCGGCAGGTCCAGGCCGCGAGGTGCCCCCACCAGGCTGACCAGGGTCGCATCCAACGCGAGCAGCAACTGACCAAGTCCGACACCAGCCGCCCGCATATTGTCGGATTTTACTACCAAGCCCGACCAATCCTGTCCGATCAGACAAACATATCGACGACGGCGGCGGGGACCCTGGCAGGCATGGATGCGATCACCCACGTGCCAGTACCCGCCAACGAACCGGTCCACGACTACGCCCCCGGTTCCCCGGAACGCGCCCGGTTGGTCGCCGAGCTGGCCGCGGTGGCCGACCACCCCATCGACCTTCCCCACGTGATCGGCGGCAAGCACCTGATGGGCGACGGCGAGCGGATCGACGTCGTGCAGCCGCACCGGCACGCCGCGAAGCTGGGGACGCTGACCAATGCCGGGCACGCGGAGGCCACCGCGGCGGTCGAGGCCGCGACAGCCGCCAAAAACGACTGGGCGGCAATGCCCTTCGAGGAACGCGCCGCGGTCTTCTTGCGCGCGGCCGACCTGCTCGCGGGACCGTGGCGGGAGAAGTTGGCCGCCGTGACGATGCTCGGCCAGTCCAAGTCGCCGTACCAGGCCGAGATCGACGCGGTGTGCGAACTCATCGACTTCTGGCGCTTCGACGTCGCGTTCGCGCGTCAGATCCTCGACCAGCAGCCGCTCAGCGGGCCGGGCGAGTGGAACCGCAGCGACTACCGCCCGCTGGACGGTTTCGTCTACGCCGTCACCCCGTTCAACTTCACCTCGATCGCGGCGAACCTGCCGTCGGCCCCGGCGCTGATGGGCAACACCGTCGTGTGGAAGCCG
>NZ_JBYCLG010000117.1:0-5154 GCF_057473785.1 Mycobacterium sp. TH-M103 | reverse complement strand
CGACAAGGGTGGGCCGTATCTGGCGCGCGGGGCCAATGATCTGGTGCCCACCGCCCAACTCCTGGACACCTACAGCCCGGAGATCTACTGCACCCTGAAGAACTATCACGACATCGTGCCGGTCACCGGGGCGTCCGAGGGCGGTTTCAACGGCTACTCCCTGAACATGAACACCGAGGCGCTGTCGGGCCTGGGCCTGGTGGCCAACCCGCTGTCCCTGGCCACCACGGCCGTGCTGACGATGGGGCTGGGCGGGATCGCCGGTGTGGTCGGCGGCGCCCCCAACCCCTACATCTATCCGGAGAACCTGCCGCGGGTGAACGCCCGCGGCGGCCCGGGCGGCGCGCCGGGCTGCTGGCAGAAGATCACGCGTGACCTGTGGCCGGCGCCCGAGCTGGTCATGGACACCGGCAACAGCATCGCGCCGTACAACCACCTCGACACCGGTTCCCCGTACGCGATCGAGTACGTCTGGGGCCGTCAGGTCGGCGACAACACGATCAACCCGTGAGTGCGATCCGTCGACACCCAGACGGCCCGCGTGCGGCCGCGCAAATGGACTCGGGCGTGTCGGCGCGGAGGAAGCGTTGCCCAGCTGTCCGACGAACGTGCGCATCAGCCCACGACACCGTGCTCGACGGCACTGCGGCGACTGGTGCGGGGGTCCTGGCAATCGGCCGCGCTACAACGGCGTCGCGCTATATCAGACGCCCGACAGATGGGCGACCCTCGCGGACTGACCCGCGCTCAGGCGTCGATCACCACGCGATCGCCTTTGGCCCGCGACACGCAGACCAGCATCTCGTCATCGCCCTCCGCGGCGCGGCCCCGGCGGTCGACCTCCCCGGCCAGCACTTTGACCTTGCAGGTCCCGCAGAACCCCTGCCGACAGGAGTATGCGGCGCCCGGGTCACCGTCGAGCATGACGCCCAGCGCCGAACGGTTCGCCGGCACGGCCAGCACCCGACGTGAGCGCGCGAGTTCGAGCTCGAACGGGGCGCCGTCGACAACCGTTGGGGGACTGAACCGTTCGTAGTGCAGCGGCGCGTCGGCGTGTTCGTCGCGTGCGGCGCGCACCGATTCCAGCAGCGGGATGGGCCCGCACACGTAGACCGCCGTCGTGGGCCCGGCCCCGGCGAGCAGGTCGGCTGCCGTGGGAATTCGGGCGCGCTCGTCGTCGGCCCACACGGTGACGCGCTCCGGGGCCACCGCCATCACCTCGTCCAGCAGCGGCATGTGGTCCCGGCTGCGTCCGGCGTAGACGGCGCGCCAGTCGATGCCACGCTGCTGCGCCGCCCGGATCATGGGCAGGATGGGTGTCACGCCGATGCCGCCGATCACGAACAGCACATCACGCTCGTCGGTGACGAGATGGAACGCGTTGCGGGGGCCCTCGAAGACCAGGGTGTCGCCGACGCCGTGGGCGTCGTGCATCTCGATCGAACCGCCGCCGCCGTCGGCGATCCGACGCACGGCGATGCGGTAGTCGGTGCGCCGCCCGGGCGGCCCACACAACGAGTACTGGCGCCGGCGGCCCGACGGCAACCGGACGTCGATGTGCGCGCCCGGGGTCCAGGACGGCAGCAACCCACCTTGGGTGTCGGCGAGCGTCAGCGCGACCACGTCGGATGTGAGCTGCTCGCGCCGGGTGACCACGGCGGTGTTGGTCCGCTGCGCCGGCACGACACGCGACGGTGTCCAGCGCGACGCCGACGCGAAGCCACCGAAGAGAACGCTCGCGCCCCAGAGAGCGGTGTACATGCGGTCGTGCCTGCGGCGGCCGTAGAGGTCCGCCGGCCTGCTGTGCCAAAGCATCGGTGTCACAACGAACGTCCTATCCCGGTCGTATGTCCGTTGGTGCGCGCGGCGACCCGGTCGACCCACTCGCCGGTCAGGCGCGCGACGACGTCGGGGTGTGAGGTCACCACCCAGTGGCCGCCCTCGATCGGAACGACGCGGCCCCCGGCCGGGATCGAGGCCGTGAACCGCTGCAGGGCCGGCGACACGAAGTAGTCCTGACGCGCCACCAGCACCTGCACGGGGACGCTGGTTTGCGGCAACTGCGCCGGTGGCGCCAGGACCGGCCCGGGCATGTTGGCCCGATAAAGGTTGAGCCCGTCGAGGTAGTCGCCGATCGACCGGTACCGCGCGCCGCGCCGAACCGCGGTGCGCGGGCGACCGATCCGTTCGACGGCCTCGAAAACCTTCACGGTCGCGCGGGTCCGGATCGCCAGTTCCGGTATCGCCGGGCACAGGAAGAAACAGATGTACATGGACGCCAGAACCTGTTTGGCGACGTCGGCGACCGCGCGGGGCGTGCGTGCCGACCGCAGAAACCTGCCCGCGTAACTCAGGTGCGGCCCGGAGATCGACGTGAAGGAGGCGACCTTGCCCGTCACCGTCTCGTCGGTGACGGCGGCCCAGCTCTGGATGGAGCCCCAGTCGTGGGCCAGCAGGTGCACCTCGCCGACGCCGAGACCGTCGATCACCGCGCCGACATCCGAAACAAGCTGCGGTAGAACGTATCCCGACCTGCCGGCCGGGCGCCCCGATTCCCCGGACCCGCGCACGTCGTAAGCCGCGACGTTGTAACGCCGACCGAGGTGTTCGGCGACCCCGTCCCACACGTGGTGATTGTCCGGATAGCCGTGGATGGCCAGGATGGTCGGGCGTCGCGTGTCGATCTCGGTGTAGGCGTGGACCGCCAGCGGTACGCCGTCCGCTGCAGTCACGGTGAGCTGGGTCATCGGTCCTCCGGAAAGTCAGTGCGCCGCGCGGGCCGCGGGCGATCTGGCCAGGTAGTCGACCGCGCGGCCGACGCCGCCCAGCTGCGACGGATGGAAGCTGGGCTTGTAGTAGGCGAGGATGACCCGCAGGAATTGGAAGGGCCCGGGCACCAGCGCACGGCGCGAGGCGCCGAAGTAATCGCGCCAGCGCGGCCTGGTCCCCGGCGGCAGGCGCGGGTCGACCGAGTACATGAACCGCACGCCGCGGATGAACAGCCACAGCAGGGTCGGCGTCACCAGCAGCTGGGTGCGCACCTGTCGCCAATATCCGGCGCGCAGATGCTTCATGGTGTCGAAGGCGACGGCCTTGTGTTCGACTTCTTCCGCGCCGTGCCAGCGCAGCAGGCCCAGCATCACCGGGTCGGTGCCGAGGGCGTCGTGTTGGGGGGTGTCGAGGACCCATTCGCCCAGGATTGCGGTGTAGTGCTCGAGGGCCGCGATCATCGACACGCGCTCGACCAGCCAGCTCTGCCGGCGCCGCGGGCTCCACCCCGGCCGGTCGCCGACCAGCTTCTGGAACAGCCACGCCATCTGGTTCGTGAATGGCTCCACATCAACGCCTTTGGCGGCGAAGTGCTCCATCACCCCCGAATGCGCCTGGGAATGCATCGCCTCCTGGCTGATGAATCCCTGTACGTCGCGGCGCAGTTGGTCGTCTCGGATCAGCGGTAACGCGTCCTTGAACGCCGCGACGATGAACTCCTCGCCGGCCGGCAGCAACAGGTGCAAGACGTTGCAGAAGTGGGTCGCGAAGGGCTCGCCGGGCACGTAGTAGAACGGCAATGTCGCCCAGTCGAATTCGACGTCGCGCGCCTGCAGGACCAGCCGCTCGTGATCGGGCGACGCCTCGCGTGGACCCGTCGCCCGGTCATCGATAGTGAACATCGTGAACTCCCCGGATTCGTCAGGCGATCCGTCGTTTCTCGGCCTCGTCCTGCCCGATCAGGCCCTCGCCGCGCAGGAACCGGACGAGGTTGTCGACCGTTTCGGCCAGCGCGGGTTCGCGCAGGCGGAAGTCGGCCCGATCGCGCGCCTGCCGGTAGCGGGCGTTGTCGTAGCGCTTGTCGCGCATCGCCGCGATCTTGCCGGACGAGCGGATGAGGAAATCGACCAGCGGGTACAGCGGGTCGCGCTGCCCGCACCTGCGGTCCATCTCCTCAACGAACGACGGGATGTCGTGATAGTCGAAGCGATACCCGTGGCGTTCGGACAGGATCCGCGTGACGTCCATGAGGTTGTAGTAGTCGTCCGCGGTCATGTTGAACACGGTGCCCGCCTCGGCGGGGAGGCCCATCAGTTCCACGATGTGCTCGGCGACCAGATCCGCCGGCAGCAGGCTGATCTGGTTGAGGGCGTTGACGGCCACGCAGTGCTCGATCATGAACGCCGTGCGGCGCACGAGGATGTCCTCCTGGCTGCCGAAGCCCGCGCCGGTCGGCGAGATGAGGGAGGGGCGGTAGATGCGTACATCCAGGCCCTGCCGCTGTGCGGACAGCACCAACTGCTCGGCGACCCACTTTGTCTGGGAGTAGCCGAAGTCCAGACCGCTCATCTCCTCGTTGGCGTCCCATTCCCCGACCACCGGCAGGGTGCTCCAGCCGTAGATGAAGGTGCTCGACACGAGGTGGAACGCCTTGCGGTGCGTGGTCATGGCCAGGCGCAACAACTCCCACGTCCCGGAGACGTTGGCGGGCCGCAGGGCGTCGTAGGTCCGGACGTAGTTGACCAGGGCACCGTTGTGGACGATGGCGTGGATGTTCTCCGCCAGCCACCGGAATTCCGCCTCGCCGATCCCCAGGCGCGGTTCGGACAGGTTTCCGCAGACCACCCGCACCCGCGCCCTGACCTCCGCCTCCAGCCCCGGAGACCACAGCCGGGCACGGTGCAGGGAGGCGACGATGCGGTCCAGGCCGTGCTCGGGATCCGTCGCGCGGATCAGCGCGTGGATGGTTTGGGAACCGCGTTCGAGCAAGCTGGACAACAGGAACGGCCCGAGGAAGCCGGTGGCGCCGGTCAGCAGGATGTCGGTCACCTCGCCCGATCGCGCCGGCGGGAGGGCCGGCAGCGGCAGTTGCGCGTCGGCGCGCATCTTGCCGGTCTCGTAGGCCTCGTAATCCTCGGCGATCTGCGCCAGCGCCCGCCGCAGGGCATCCAGCGGTTGCCCCGATGCGTCGCCGAATTGCCTTACCAGGTCGAAGAATTCGGCCACCGTCAGCCGTTGGAGCAGTCGCGTGTTGACCTCAGCTGCCAGCTCCCCGGCGCCGTGCTCTTCGAGCAGGGCCTGCAGGTCCCCGCGCAGCTCGGCCAACGCCAGCGAGTCGATGCCGAGGTCGGCGAAGGAGCACTCCTCCTGCCCGGTGAGGTCGTA
>NZ_JBYCLG010000116.1:0-5436 GCF_057473785.1 Mycobacterium sp. TH-M103 | reverse complement strand
CGACCCCGGATCCATCACCAGCCCCGCCCGCGAGGCCAGCATCGTCAACTTCGTCTTGGGCGTGAAGTCACCCCGGAACTGCCCGTACACCAACGCGCCGGCCACCGCGGCCACGACCAGCACCGCCAACCCGGCCAGCTTGTAGGGCGGCTTATGAGGCTTGTTGACCTGGGCGGGCATGGCAGCTACACCGTGAGCGCGAAGTTCGGGTTGACGCCGTAGAGCGCCAGCGCGGCCGACAACACGACAACCTGCACCGAGACCAGCGAGAAGCGCATCGACCGGCCGACGGCCTCGCCGACGCCGACCGGCCCGCCGCCGGCCTCATACCCGTAGAAGCAGTGGGTGATCATCACGACGGCGGTGATGATGATGGCCTCCAGGAACGACCAGAACACGTCGTCGGGGCGCAAGAAGGTACGGAAGTAATGCTCGTAGGTGCCGTGCGACTGCCCGTAGAACACCGTGGTGGTGATCTGGGGGGACAAAAACGACATGATCATCGCCAGCGAGTACAGCGGGATGATCACGACCAGCCCGGCCATGATCCGGGTGCTGGCCAAGAACGAGATCGACTTGATGCCCATCACTTCCAGGGCGTCGATCTCCTCGCTGATGCGCATCGCACCCAACTCGGCGGTCGCCCCGGCGCCGACGGTGGCCGCCATCGCGATGCCGGTCACCACAGGCGCGGCGATCCGCACGTTGATCAGCGCGGCGAAGAACCCGGTGAACGCCTCGACGCCGATGTTGCCGAGCGAAGCGAAACCCTGGATGGCCACCAGCGAGCTGCCCGAGAGCGTCACGAACCCGACGATCGCCACGGTGCCGCCGACCACGGCCATCGCACCGGTGCCCATGCCGATCTGGGCGATCAGCCGCAGCGTCTCCTTGCGGTAGTGGCGCAGCGCGTGTGGGATGTGCCCGACGGCCTGGGCCCCGAACCAGCCCATCTGGCCGATGTCGTCGACCGCGCGCCCGGCGGCCCCGCCGTAGCGGTTGAGGTTCTCCACCGCCCGCGGGAATCGGGAGCGCAGCACAGCAGATGTCGACATGTCAGTGCCCCGTCCCGAACCGCACACCGATGGTGGTCAGCACCACGTTCACCGCGTACAAAGCGACCACGCACAGCACCACCGTCTCATTCACCGCGGTGCCCAGACCCTTGGAGCCGCCGCGCACGGTCAGCCCCCGGTAGCAGCCGACCAGCCCGGCGATCAGGCCGAACGTCGCGGCCTTCACCGTCGCGATCACCACCTCGGGCAAGCCGGTGATGGTGGTCAGCGTGGCCAGATACGCCCCCCCGGACACGTTCTGCAGGTAGACCCCGAACAGGTATCCGCCGACCAGGCCGACGGTGATCACCAGCCCGTTGAGCAGCGTGGCGACCAGGGTCGCGGCGATCACCCGGGGCACCACCAGGCGGTGGATCGGGTCGATGCCGAGCACCTCCATCGCGTCGATCTCCTCGCGGATGGTGCGCGCGCCCAGGTCCGCGCAGATCGCCGTCGACCCCGCGCCGGCCACCACGAGCACCGTGGTCAACGGGCCCAGCTGGGTGACCGCGCCGATCGCCGCGCCCGCCCCGGACAGGTCGGCCGCGCCGAACTGGGCCAGCAGAACGTTGAGGGTGAAGATCAGCAGTACGGTCAGCGGGATCGACACCATGATCGTCGGCAGGAACGCCACCCGCATGATGAACCAGCACTGCAGGACGAACTCGCGCCACTGGAACGGCCAGCGGAACAACGCCTTTCCGGTCAGCACGCACATCCGGAAGAACCCGCCGATCACCGTCAGCGGCGTCTGCATCTGGTCGCGGAGGTAGCCGACCAGGTAGGTGCCGCGCCGGCTCGTCGAAGTTGACGTCACCACGAACCCCTCACGCCGGCCCCGCCTGCCGGAAGGGACCCCCGCGGATCGTGTCGCACGCCCCCTCCTCGCCCAGACTCCACGTGTGTGACCATCGGCTATCTACTCGCCAGTAGTAACCGGGACCACAGGAATGTACCCGATGGCCATGCACGTGTGAACCGCATCTGCACAATTAACCCTTCGCCAACAGTGGGCAAACGTTACAGTTTCCGTCAATCCCCCTCTTCGCCCATCAATTCCGTTGTCGCGGAATGCGTTTGGGATGCCTCCAGAGTCCCGTAGCGAACCCGCAATTCGGTCTTGAGCACCTTGCCGGCGGGATTGCGCGGCAACGCTTCGACGATTTCGAGAGCCTTGGGATGCTTGTAGCGCGCCAGCCGTTCGGTCAGGAACTCGTCCAGCTCGTCGAGCCGCAGGTGCTCACCGGTGACGGCCGCGATCGCGATCGGCACCTCGCCCCACTTTTCGTGGGTGCGGCCGATCACGGCGACCTCGACGATGCGCTCGTGGCCGGCGAGGACGTTCTCGACCTCGGCGCAGTAGATGTTCTCGCCGCCGGAGATGATCATGTCCTTCTTGCGGTCGACCACCCAGACGTAGCCGTCGGAGTCCATGCGGACGAGGTCCCCGGAATGGAACCAGCCGCCCGCGAACGCCTCGGCCGTGGCCTCCGGGTTGTTCCAGTAGCCGCTCATCAGCGTCGGTGCCCGGTAGACGATTTCGCCGACCTCGCCGACGGGAACGTCGTTCATGTCCGCGTCGACGACGCGGGCAGCGACCGTCGGGATCACCTTGCCGACCGAGCCGCGCTTGCGGATCGCGTCCTCGCCCAGCAGCATGCACGTCACCGGCGACATCTCGGTCTGGCCGAACGCGGCCAGGATCTGGGCGCCCGGGAAGGTCGCCGACATCTCCCGAAGCAGCGCGTCCGGCGCCGGCGCGGCGCCCCACGAGATCACCCGCAACCTCAGGTCGCGGGGCCGCGCCCGCTGCTCGGCGCACACGGCCTGCCACTGCGCCGGAACCAGGAAGATGCCGGTGACCCGCTCCGCCTCCAGCACGTCGAGCAACTGACCGGGCTCGAAGGCGCCGAGCGGGTAGATCACCGTGGGTGTGCCCAGCAGCATCCCGGTCAGCATGTTGCCGATTCCGGCGATGTGGAAGAACGGGACACCGATGAAGCCGACGTCGTCGTTGATGCTGGCGCCCGTGGTGTACAGGCCGGTCATCGTCTGCCCGGTCAGGTTGGCGTGGGTCAGCACGGCGCCTTTGGGGCGGCCGGTGGTCCCGGAGGTGTACATGATCAGCGCGGGCGACTCGTTCGGAACGTCCACCGGCGGGTGGGCGTCGCCGATCTCGCCGACGAGGTCCTCGTAGGCCAGCACGTCGCCGTCGGGGGAGCCCTCGGCGGGGCCGCCCGCGACCACGACCGTCGCCAGCAGGGGCTGGATGGCGCGGACCCCGGTGGCCACCGCGGCGAGCACCGGCTCGGTGATGACCACCCGCGCCTCGCAGTCCTCGACCAGGAAGGCGATCTCGGACGGGGTGAGGCGGAAGTTCAGCGGGACGGCGATGGCCCCGAGCATGTTCGCCGCGAGCACCGACTCGACGAACTCGGCGCGGTTGAGCATCAGGATCATGACCCGGTCACCGAAGCCGACGCCGCGGCGGCTCAGCGCATCGGCCAGTGCCGAGACGCGGCGGTGCAGTTCCTCCCACGTCACCGTTCTGCCGAGGAACCTCAGCGCGGTCGCGTTCGGCTGCATCAGCGCGTGCCGCTCGAGCTGGTTGACCCAGTTCTGCCGGCGGGCCCGGTAGGGCTGTTCGTGCACCAGTTCGTGTGCGGTCTGTGTCCGGTGGCCGGCCAATTGCGCGGTCAACTAAACGCCCTTCCCCTCACTCGCGCGCCGCTTGCGCCAGTTTGATATTTGATTAAACATGGTGTTGTGTAGGTCACACTATGGCCTCGACGGTCCTGTGACAAGTCCCTGAAAGCCCAGGCAGCCCCCGTGAACGCACCGATATCGGCCCGGCCGAGGAGACGACGGCCGCTGCGCCGGGCGCAGCTGTCCGACGAGGTGGCGGGCCATCTGCGGGCGGCGATCATGTCGGGAAAGCTGCGCCCGGGAACGTTCATCCGCCTCGACGAGACCGCGGCCGAACTCGGGGTCAGCGTCACCCCGGTGCGCGAGGCGCTGCTCAAGCTGCGCGGCGAGGGCATGGTGCAGCTGGAGCCGCACCGCGGCCACGTCGTCCTGCCGCTGACCCGCCAGGACATCCAGGACATCTTCTGGCTGCAGGAGACGATCGCCAAGCAGCTGGCGGCGGCGGCCACCGCCCACATCACCGACGCCCAGATCGACGAACTCGAGCGCACCAACGATGCGCTATCGGCGGCCGTGGGAACCGCCGACGCCGAGACCATCGCCGACATCGAGTTCGCGTTTCACCGCGTCTTCAACCAGGCCGGCGGCCGGATCAAGCTGGCCTGGTTCCTGTTGAATGCCGCGCGCTACATGCCGGTGCTGGTGTACGCGGGCGACCCGGACTGGGGCGCGGCGGCCGTGCACAACCACCGGCAGCTGATCTCCGCGCTGCGCCGCCGCGACGCCGCGGCCGTCACCGAGCACACCGTCTGGCAGTTCACCGACGCGGCGGACCGCCTCACCGAGATGCTGGACCGCGCCGGGATCTTCGACTGAGGGCCGCTCACCCGGCGAGTTGTTCGGCGCGCTGCTTGAGGTTGTCGGCGAGGTGGTCGAGGACCTGGTTGAGCAGCTGCTTGACCATGGGCGCGGGGATCGGCATCGAGGTCTCCACGTCCATGTCCACCGTCAGCAGGCTCGACGTCCCGGTCTCCACCACGCTGAACAGCTGCTCCTGCTTGGAGAAGAGGTCGCCCTGCTGCAGCACGGTCTGGATCTGGTTGTCCCCCGGGTAGTAGACAGCCTGGATGAACGTGCTCTCCATGCCCTGCACCTCGGTGTCGAGGCGCAGCTGGCTGGGGCGCCCGTCGTCGTAGCGGGCGAGCACCCATAGGCCCCGGATGCCCTCGTTCCACTCCGGGTACCGCTCGAAATCGGCGACGATGGCCATGATCGCGGCAGCCTCGGCGCGGACTTCGACGGTCTTGCTCAGAACTGGCATGGGCGAAGCATATCTATGGGTCCACACGGGCCGTCGACAGCAGCGCGCGGATCGGGTCGGGGATCGGCACCGGCTTGCGGGTGTCCCGGTCGACGTAGACGTGCACCCAGTGGCCCAGCGCGGTGATCGGGCGGGAGTCTCCTGGACCGCCGCCCGGCCGGAACACGCCGAGCCGGTAGGTGGCGCTGCTGTTGCCGAGCCGCGTCACCGCCACGCCCACCACGAGGCTGTCCGGGAAGCCCAGTTCGGACAGGTAGCGGCAGCCCGACTCCGCGACGATGCCCAGCGCGGGCGTGGTGAGCGGGTCGAGGCCGGTGGTGGTGTTGATCCAGGCGTTGATCGCGGTGTCGAAAAGCTGGTAGTAGACCGCGTTGTTGAGGTGGCCGAACATGTCGTTGTCGGCCCACCGGGTGC
>NZ_JBYCLG010000115.1:0-4939 GCF_057473785.1 Mycobacterium sp. TH-M103 | reverse complement strand
GCGCATCGCCGACCTCGAGTCCCGCGAGGTGTTGCTGGCCAAGCTGGCCGGCGCCATGAAGGGCAACCTCGCCAAGGCGGCCGGACTGTTCAACGCCCCGGCCTCGCAGATCGCCCGGCTCGCGGCCGCGCTGCAGGAGAAGAAGGCCGCCGAGCCGGCCTCGGCGCCGGCTGCCGAGCCGGCTTCCCCACCACCCGCTTCGGAAGCCCCCACGGAATCTTCTGAGACCCCGGCCGACGCCGAATAAACCCCAAACCGAAATCAGGAAGGACCCACACCATGGCAAAGATGTCCAGCGACGAACTGCTCGACGCGTTCAAGGAAATGACCCTGTTGGAGCTGTCGGACTTCGTCAAGAAGTTCGAGGAGACCTTCGAGGTCACCGCGGCCGCCCCGGTCGCCGTCGCCGCGGCCGGCCCGGCCGGTGGTGGCGCCCCCGCCGAGGCCGCCGAGGAGCAGTCCGAGTTCGACGTCATCCTCGAGGGTGCCGGCGACAAGAAGATCGGCGTGATCAAGGTCGTCCGCGAGATCGTCTCGGGCCTGGGCCTCAAGGAGGCCAAGGACCTGGTCGACGGCGCCCCCAAGCCGCTGCTGGAGAAGGTCGCCAAGGAGGCCGCCGAGGAGGCCAAGGCCAAGCTCGAGGCCGCCGGCGCCACCGTCACCGTCAAGTAGTTCGTCACCGCGAAACCCCCCGGCGCCGCCTTGCGGTGCCGGGGGTTTCGCGTGCTCAGGGCGCGCCGCTCGCCGCCCGCTGCGACTGTCGTACCCGTTCGGGCGAATCTCCCAGCGAGACGAGCAGGTTCGTCGTCATCGTGCCGAGCACCGGCCCGACGACCGCGCCGTCGCCGCCGAAGTAGCCGGCCAGTTCGAGCATCACGAACCCGTGCATCAACGTCCAGAACTGCGCCGCCGTCGCCACCACGCCGGCGTCGCCGGCGTGGGCCGGCCCCGCCGCGATCCGCCCGGCCGCCATGCACCGGTGCACCCCCCGGACGACGTGCGCGAAGCTGGGGTGGTGCTGTTCGATCTCGGCGACGGTCAGGTTCAGGACGTTGCGTGCCGGGGCGTTGATGCCGTGTGCGCTGGTGCTGCCGAACATCAGCCGGTACATGTGGGGCCGCTCGATCGCATAGCGCCGGTAGGCCAGGCCGGTGGTCAGCAGGTCGGCCACCGGGTCGTCGGTCTGCGGCGCCGCCAGCGCCGCGTCGAACTGGCGCAGCCCCTCCTCGGCGACCGCGGCGATGAGCCCGCGCATCCCGCCGAAGTGGGTGTACACCGCCATCGTCGAGGTGCCCGCGGCGCCGGCGACCTTGCGGGTCTGCAGCGCGTCGGGCCCGTCCTCGTCGAGCAGGCCGACGGCGGCCGACAGCATCTCCTCGCGGACACCGCCGATGCTGCGCGGCCGTGCCGAAGTCGTCTCCGAAGCCATCCTTGTCATCTTCTCACCCGGGGCGTACGGTTCCGATAACGCCGAAATAACAATGTTATAGGAGCTCGGCCATGACTTCCGCCTCGACCGCTTCCGCCCGGACCGCCGAAACCCAAAACCCCTATCTCGAGGGCTTCCTCGCGCCCGTGCGTGCGGAGCTGACCACCACCGACCTGGAGGTCACCGGACACATCCCGGAGCACCTCGACGGGCGCTACCTGCGCAACGGTCCCAACCCGGTCGCCGAGGTCGACCCGGCCACCTATCACTGGTTCAGCGGCGACGGCATGGTGCACGGGGTGGCGCTGCGCGACGGGAACGCCCGCTGGTACCGCAACCGCTGGGTGCGCAGCCTGTCGGTGTGCACCGCCCGCGGCGAACCGGCACCCGGCCGGCTCGACCCGCGGGCGGGCATGCTGGCCCTGGGCGCCAACACCAACGTGCTGAGCCACGCAGGAAAGACCCTCGCCCTGGTGGAGGGCGGGATCGCCAACTACGAACTCACCGACGACCTCGACACGGTGGGCACGTGCGACTTCGACGGCACGCTGGCCGGCGGCTACACCGCGCATCCGCACCGCGACCCCGCGACCGGCGAGCTGCACGCGGTGTCCTATTCGTTCGGCCGCGGACGCACCGTGCAGTACTCGGTGATCGACACGGCCGGCCGCGCCCGCCGGACCGTGGACATCGAGGTGTCCGGGTCGCCGATGATGCACGACTTCTCGTTGACCGACAAGTACGTGGTGATCTACGACCTGCCGGTGACCTTCGACCCGGCGCAGGTGCTGCCCGTCTCCGTGCCGCGCTGGCTGTCGCTGCCCGCCCGGCTGGTGATGCAGTCGCTGATCGGGCGCGTCCGGGTGCCGAGCCCGGTCAACGCGGTGATGAATCGCAGCCCGCGGCACTCCGACCGGATGCCCTACGCCTGGAACCCCCGCTATCCCGCACGCATCGGCGTCATGCCCCGCGAGGGGGGCAACCGCGACGTGCGCTGGTTCGACGTCGAACCCTGCTACGTCTACCACCCGCTCAACGCCTACTCCGAGATGCGCGACGGCGCCGAGGTGCTGGTGCTCGACGTGGTGCGCTACGCGCGGATGTTCGACCGCGACCGGCACGGCCCGGGGGAGACGGCGCCCACGCTCGAGCGGTGGACCGTCAACCTGGCGTCCGGCGCGGTCGGCACCGAATGCCGAGACGACCGGCCCCAGGAGTTTCCCCGCATCAACGAGACCCGGCTCGGGGTGCGGCACCGGTTCGGCTACACCATCGGCGCGTACTTCGCGGACCGCTCGTCGGCGCTGTACAAGCACGACTACGCGACGGGCTCCACGACGACGGCCGCGCTCGACCCCGACCTGCTGATCGGTGAGGTGTGTTTCGTGCCCGACCCCGCGGCGGACGCCGAGGACGACGGCATCCTGATGGGCTACGGTTACCACCGCGGCCGGGACGAGGGGCAACTGCTGTTGCTCGACGCCCAGACCACCGAGCCGGTGGCGACCGTGCACCTGCCGCAGCGCGTACCGATGGGGTTCCACGGCAACTGGTCGCCGGCCCACTGACCCCGGGGCCGAGGGACCGCGGGGCGGTCTCGGGTCGGCCACTTTTGTTCTGCGGGGCCGCGCAACCGTGATGGCGCGCCTCAGGCGTGCGCTACAGTGACTCAAGCCACACAAACGGGCAGGTGGTGGGCATACGCGAGGACGGAAGGATCTCCCATGGGCGTCGCTATCGAGGTCAACGGACTGACGAAGTCCTTCGGTTCCTCGAGGATCTGGGAAGACGTGACGCTGGATATCCCGGCCGGGGAGGTCAGCGTCCTGCTCGGGCCGTCGGGTACCGGCAAGTCGGTATTCCTGAAGTCCCTCATCGGGCTGCTGCGCCCGGAGCGCGGCTCGATCACCATCGACGGCACCGACATCATGCAGTGCTCGGCGCGCGAGCTGTACGAGATCCGCACGCTGTTCGGCGTGATGTTCCAGGACGGCGCGCTGTTCGGGTCGATGAACCTGTTCGACAATGCGGCCTTCCCGCTGCGTGAGCACACCAAGAAAAAGGAAGGCGAGATCCGTGACATCGTCATGGAGAAGCTTTCGCTGGTGGGCCTGGGCGGCGACGAGAAGAAGTTCCCCGGCGAGATCTCCGGTGGTATGCGCAAGCGCGCCAGCCTGGCCCGGGCGCTGGTGCTGGACCCGCAGATCATCCTGTGCGACGAGCCGGACTCGGGTCTGGACCCGGTCCGCACCGCGTACCTGAGCCAGCTGATCCTGGACATCAACGCCCAGATCGACGCCACCGTGCTGATCGTGACGCACAACATCAACATCGCGCGCACCGTCCCGGACAACATGGGCATGCTGTTCCGCCGCAAGCTGGTCATGTTCGGGCCCAGGGAAGTCCTGCTGACCAGCGACGAGCCGGTCGTGCGGCAGTTCCTCAACGGCCGTCGCATCGGGCCGATCGGCATGTCCGAGGAGAAGGACGAGGCCACCATGGCCGAGGAGCAGGCCGCGCTCGAGGCCGGCCAGCACGCCGGCGGTGTCGAGGAGATCGAGGGCGTGCCGCCCCAGATCGTGGCGTCCCCGGGCATGCCCGAGCGCAAGGCGGTGGCCCGTCGCCAGGCGCGGGTGCGCGACATGCTGCACACGCTGCCCCAGAAGGCGCAGGCCGCGATCCTCGACGACCTCGAGGGCACCCACAAGTACCAATCCCACGAGTTCGGCGACTGAGGGCTGGGCACGGCCGGGTTGCGGCGATATTTCGCCGCAACTTGCCGCCCCGCCCCCTTGACGGCGCGGCCCAAACGGGTCAATCTGTTGGTCAGCATGTGTCCACGGGAAAGTCGAGATGCCAGCCAGCGCCGATGCCCCCAAGGGCTGGTAGTGATGGGTAGTTGAGGAATGCGCCGTCCTGAGCTATTGTTGGACGTTGCGCTGGCTACCTCCTGCCCACCTCACCCGCCACTGACATTGTGGTCCTAGGTTGAGTCGCCCTTTGCGGCTCAGCTGTCTAGTTGCGTGCGTGAGATCCGGACAGATCGTTCGCCAGCTCTAACGAAACAGTTTGCGGCGAACGGGCCCGGTGGCCGCCGGTTCCATCAGTGAGTCGCACGAGGTGCTGGAAGGATGCATCTTGGCAGATTTCCGCCAGAGCAAGACGGATCGCCCACAAAGTCCCTCTCATGGAAGTTCTTCGAACGGCTCCGTGCCCGGGGCCCCAGACCGAATCTCCTTCGCCAAGCTGCGCGAACCCCTCGAGGTTCCGGGGCTTCTCGACGTTCAGACCGACTCGTTCGAGTGGCTGATCGGATCGCCGCGCTGGCGAGAGTCGGCGCTCGCCAGGGGCGAGGCCAAGCCGGTGGGCGGCCTCGAAGAGGTGCTCTACGAGCTGTCGCCGATCGAGGACTTTTCCGGCTCGATGTCGCTGTCGTTCTCCGACCCGCGCTTCGACGAGGTCAAGGCGCCGGTCGACGAGTGCAAAGACAAGGACATGACGTACGCGGCC